>NZ_JBSFDA010000098.1:0-38202 GCF_053593675.1 Streptomyces sp. NPDC002156
CGTCGCTGTCATGGCTTCCCCTTCGTGCAGTGGATGTCTCTGCTGTGGGTCCGCCGTCGGCCTGAACGGCCTCGTCCTCAAACGCCGGACGGGCTGGAGGGTGCGGGCCGGTACTGAAGTACGGCGGGGGTGGGCTGAGTGCGGTTGTCCTCGAACGCCGGCCGGGGTTGGTCTTTCAGCCCGTCCGGCGTTTGAGGACAAGGCCCCTTCAGGGCCGTAGCGGGGGTCTGGGGGCGCAGCCCCCAGGGATGGGACGGGCAGGGGCGGCGGGGGCGAAGAAACTGCGGGTGCCTACAGCCCGTACCGCTCCCGCGCCTCCTTCACCGCCGTCGCCTTCACTTCACCCCGCCGCGCCAACTGGGCCAAGGCCGCGACGACGATCGACTCCGCGTCCACCCCGAAGTACCGCCGCGCAGCGTCCCGCGTGTCCGACAGGCCGAATCCGTCCGCGCCCAGCGACGAGTAGTCCTGCTCGACCCACTGCGCGATCTGGTCGGGCACCTGGCGCATGTAGTCGGAGACCGCGAGCACCGGGCCCTCAGCGCCGTGCAGCGCCTGACGGACGTACGGCACGCGGTCCTCGCCGCGCAGCAACGCCGCATCCGCCTCCAACGCGTCCCGCCGCAGCTCCGTCCAGGACGTCGCCGACCACACGTCCCCCGCCACACCCCACTCCTCGGCGAGCAGCCGCTGCGCCTCCAGGGCCCAGTGGATCGCCGTACCGGAGCCGAGCAGTTGGATGCGCGGCGCGTTGGCCGCCGGGGAAAGCCCCGCCGACTCCGCCGTGTTGAAGCGGTACAGCCCCTTGACGATGCCCTCGTCGGTATCGACACCCGACGCCGACGGCTTCGCCGGCTGCGGGATCGGCTCGTTGTACACCGTCAGGTAGTAGAAGACGTTCGGGTCCTCGCCGGGCGCCGCCTCGCCGTACATCCGGCGGAGGCCGTCACGGACGATCACCGCCACCTCGTACGCGAACGCCGGGTCGTACGACAGCGCCGCCGGATTCGTCGCCGCGATCACCGGCGAGTGCCCGTCCGCGTGCTGCAGCCCCTCGCCCGTCAGCGTCGTACGGCCGGCCGTCGCGCCCACCAGGAAGCCACGGCCGAGCTGGTCGCCGAGCTGCCACATCTGGTCGGCCGTGCGCTGCCAGCCGAACATCGAGTAGAAGATGTAGAAGGGGATCATCGCTTCGCCGTGCGTCGAGTACGACGTCGACGCGGCGATGAAGTCCGCCATGGAACCGGCCTCGGTGATCCCCTCGTTGAGGATCTGACCGTCCTTGGCCTCCTTGTAGTACATCAGCTGGTCACGGTCGACCGGCTCGTACGTCTGGCCCTTGGGGGAGTAGATCCCGAGGGAGGGGAAGAGGCTCTCCATGCCGAAAGTGCGTGCCTCGTCCGGCACGATCGGTACCCAGCGCCGGCCCGTCTCCTTGTCGCGGACCAGGTCCTTGACCAGGCGTACGAAGGCCATCGTCGTCGCCACGTTCTGCGAGCCGGAGCCCTTGTCGAACGACGTGAACGCCTTCTCGGAGGGGGCCGGAAGCGGGGCCAGCGTGTGCGTACGGCGGGCCGGAGCCGGGCCGCCCAGCGCCGCGCGGCGCTCCTGGAGGTAGCGGACCTCGGGGGAGTCGGCGCCCGGGTGGCCGTAGGGGACCACACCGTCGACGAAGTCACTGTCCTTGATGGGGAGTTCGAGCAGATCACGCATCTGCTTGAACTCGTCCACCGTCAGCTTCTTCATCTGGTGGTTGGCGTTCTTCGACGCGAAGCCCTCGCCGAGCGTGAAGCCCTTGACCGTCTGGGCCAGGATCACCGTCGGCGCGCCCTTGTGCGCGAGCGCCGCCTTGTAGGCCGCGTACACCTTGCGCGACTCGTGCCCGCCGCGCGAGAGGTGGAAGCACTCCAGGATCCTGTCGTCGCTCAGCAGCTTCGCCATCTCGGCGAGCGCCGGGTCCTTGCCGAAGAAGTCGGCGCGGATGTAGGCGGCGTCACGGGTCTGGTACGTCTGCACCTGGGCGTCCGGTACCTCACGGAGCCTGCGCACCAGCGCGCCAGTCGTGTCGAGCTGGAACAGCTCGTCCCACGCCGTACCCCACAGGGTCTTGATCACATTCCAGCCGGCGCCACGGAACTGCGCCTCCAGCTCCTGCACGATCTTGAAGTTCGCGCGGACCGGGCCGTCGAGGCGCTGGAGGTTGCAGTTGATGACGAAGGTCAGGTTGTCCAGGCCCTCGCGGGAGGCGAGCGCGAGTGCCGCCGTCGACTCCGGCTCGTCCATCTCGCCGTCGCCGAGGAACGCCCACACATGGGACGCGGAGACGTCCTTGATGCTGCGGTTGGTGAGGTACCGGTTGAAGCGTGCCTGGTAGATCGCCGACAGCGGGCCGAGGCCCATCGACACCGTCGGGAACTCCCACAGCCAGGGCAGCCGCCGCGGGTGCGGGTACGACGGGAGGCCGTTGCCGCCCGACTCGCGGCGGAAGTTGTCGAGGTGGTCCTCGGTCAGCCGGCCGTCGAGGAAGGCGCGGGCGTAGATCCCGGGGGAGGCGTGGCCCTGGATGTACAGCTGGTCACCGGAACCGTCGCCCTCCTTGCCCCTGAAGAAGTGGTTGAAGCCCGTCTCGTACAGCCAGGCGGCCGAGGCGAAGGTGGCGATGTGGCCGCCCACGCCGTATTTGCTGCCCCGGCTCACCATGGCAGCCGCGTTCCAGCGGTTCCAGGCGGTGATCCGGTGCTCCATCGCCTCGTCGCCGTCCACTACGGGCTCGGCGGCGGTCGGGATGGTGTTGACGTAGTCCGTCTCCAGGAGCTTGGGCAGCGCGATGCCGTTGCCCTCGGCGCGCTCCAGTGTGCGGCGCATCAGATACGCGGCACGGTGCGGCCCGGCCGCCTTGGTGACCGCGTCCAGTGAGGCCTGCCATTCGGCGGTCTCTTCGGGGTCGCGGTCAGGGAGCTGGTCGAGCTCGCTCGGCTGGATGGCCTTGGGGTCGGTCATGTCGCCGCCTTCCTCAGTCGAAGGGGGGTGCCCTTGGTCTTTGGCAGGACAGGGCTGTGGGTCCTTGTGGGGACCCGTCGGTGACAATAACTCTCTGATCGATGATCGATCAAAGGGTTGAAGGGCAAAACCTCTTGATCACGAGAAAGTAGGCACGGGGTGCCTTTCAACCGGGCACCGAGTGTCGTGCCGAGGGCGGGTTTCCGCAGATGAGTGAGTGAGCAACCGCTTGCGTCACGGGCGCGGCGCGCACCCCAGCACATGCGCCTTCACCAGTTCCGCGATCCGTGGATCCCGGCGGCGGAAGGCGGCGACCAGCTCCTCGTGCTCCTCCGCGTACGACTGCTGGACCGTCCCCAGCCAGCGGATCGACAGGGCCGTGAAGACCTCGATGCCCAGCCCCTCCCAGGTGTGCAGCAGCACCGAGTTCCCGGCCGCGCGCACCATCTCGCGGTGGAACGCCACCGTGTGCCGGACCTGGCCGGTTCCGTCCGACGCGCGGTCGGCCTCGTACAGGGCGGCCACATGCGGTTCGAGGGCCGAGCAGTCGTCCGCCAGCTTCGCCGC
The DNA here is from genome assembly GCF_053593675.1 of Streptomyces sp. NPDC002156. Lineage (NCBI taxonomy): Bacteria > Bacillati > Actinomycetota > Actinomycetes > Kitasatosporales > Streptomycetaceae > Streptomyces > Streptomyces sp. NPDC002156. The sequence goes on from NZ_JBSFDA010000098.1 coordinate 3,568, forward strand.
CGCCAGCTCGGCCGCGATGGCCTCCAGACCGGCCCGGACGGGGTAGCTCTCCTCCAGGTCGGCGGCGGTCAGATTCCGGACGCGGACGCCCTTGTTGGGGGCCGACTCGATCAGCCGCAGCGACTCCAGCTCGCGCAGCGCCTCCCGTACGGGGGTCTGGCTGACCTCCAGCTCGGTCGCGATCCGGCGCTCCACGATCCGCTCGCCCGGCTTCCAGCGCCCGCTGACGATCCCCTCCACGATGTGCTCGCGGATCTGCTCGCGCAGCGAGTGGACGACGGGCGCGGTCATGAGGGCTCCTTGAGGGAGGGGCTTCGGCCCCAGGGGCGTTGACCTATAGACAATACGGCCGCGTCCCTGTCCAGAGGGTTTCCGGGCGCGAGTGCGGGCGTCCGTGAGACGAGCGTTACAGACCGGACAGGGCGCACGCCACAGCGCGTAGGGCGGCGCATGTACCGGAGCCGGTCCGGAGCCGTCACCGCCGTGTCACCGCCCTCTCGCCGGCGAAACCCGGTCGCCCGCAACGGTGTCGCCGTCTGCAGAGGGTTCGCGAACGGGGCGTCCCTCGGACCATCGGGGGATGGGATGAACGGTTTCGGGCTGTGGGTCGCGGTGGTGGTGGCCGGGGTGGTCGTGGGCGGGACGGGGTGCCGGTCGGGCGCCGTCACGAGTGGCGAGGAGAAACCGGCCACGGTGACCGGCACAGCGGAGGGGCTCCAGGGCATGTCGGCCCCCGCCGGGACCCGGCGTTCCGGCGGGGCGTGCGTCTTCGTGAAACCCGACGGTGCGCAGAAGTTCGGGCACGTCGGCTGGGGCTTCCGGATCACGGGCACCGACCGCTGGGTGTACGGAGCGGTCGAGAACCCGTCGGGCAAGCTGTACACGCCGCCCGGCGGTGACATCGGGGCCTGGCACACGGAGGGCTCGTACAAGAAGATGCTGAGCGAGATGTCCCGGGACGCGCACTATCCGGGGAAGTCCGACCACCCGTACACCCGCTACCGCTGTACGAACTCGTCGCGGAGCGATGTCCCGGCGGCTCGCGACATGATCGGTACCGTCGAGGAGCGCGGGTTCCTGGTCGGCGTCGACCCGGAGACCGGCGAGCTGACCTCCAGGGACTGCCTGGACGCCACGTACGACGTCCTGAAGGCCTACCGGACCCGGCACCTGCCGAAGGCGGCCAAGTTGGCGATCCCGAATGCGTGGGTGGAGACGCTGAGCGGCTGGACGGACAACAAGCTCACGCCCCATTGAGTGCTCCGCTGGATAGGTCGTTCGTCCGCTGCGGCGCCGTTGTGGCTGGTCGCGCAATTCCCCGCGCCCCTTTGGGGCGCGACCAGACGCCTGCGCGAAACGACGGTGCCCCGCCGGAGGACTCCGGCGGGGCACCGTACGTACTACATCGAGGCTGATCAGAGGCCCAGCTCGACCTCGAACTCGCCCGCCTCCAGGATCGCCTTGACAGCCGTCAGGTAACGGGCCGCGTCGGCGCCGTCGACCAGGCGGTGGTCGTAGGACAGGGTCAGGTACGTCATGTCGCGTACGCCGATGACCGTGCCCTCCTCCGTCTCGATGACCGCCGGACGCTTGACCGTCGCACCGATGCCCAGGATCGCGACCTGGTTCGGCGGCACGATGATCGTGTCGAAGAGCGCGCCGCGCGAGCCGGTGTTGGAGATGGTGAAGGTCGCGCCGGACAGCTCGTCCGGGGTGATCTTGTTGGCCCGGACCTTGCCCGCGAGCTCGGCCGTGGCCTTGGCGATACCAGCGATGTTGAGGTCGCCCGCGTGCTTGATGACCGGGGTCATCAGGCCCTTCTCGGAGTCCACCGCGATACCGATGTTCTCGGTGTCGAAGTAGGTGATCGTGCCCTCGTCCACGTTGATCCGGGCGTTGACGGGCGCGTGCGCCTTCAGCGCCTGGGCCGCGGCCTTGACGAAGAACGGCATCGGGGAGAGCTTGACGCCCTCGCGGGCCGCGAAGGAGTCCTTGGCCTTGTTGCGCAGGCGCATCAGCCGCGTGACGTCGACCTCGACGACCGAGGACAGCTGGGCCTGCTCGTGCAGGGCCTTCACCATGTTGTCGCCGATGACCTTGCGGATGCGAGGCATCTTGATGGTCTGGCCGCGGAGGGGAGAGGCCTCCAGGGCCGGAGCCTTCTTGGCGGCCGGGGCAGCGGCAGCGGCGGGCGCCGGAGCAGCCGCGGCGGCCTTCGCGGCCTCGGCGGCGGCGAGGACGTCCTGCTTGCGGATACGGCCGCCGACGCCGGTGCCCTTGACGGTGCCCAGGTCGACGCCGTTCTCGGCGGCGAGCTTGCGCACCAGCGGGGTGACGTACGCACCCTCGTCGGTGGCCTGCGCGGCGACGGGAGCCGGAGCCGGGGTGACCGGGGCGGGCGCAGCCGGCGCGGGCGCCGGGGGAGCGACCGGAGCCGCGGCCTGGACCGGAGCCGGGGCCGGAGCGGCCGGAGCCACGGGGGCCGGGGGCGCGACGGGCGCGGCCGGGGCCGCCGGAGCGGGCGCCGGGGCAGCGGCGACGGGCGCCGGAGCCGGGGCGGCCGGTGCCGGGGCAGCCGCCGGAGCGGCACCCGGGGCGCCGATCACGGCCAGCTTGGCGCCGACCTCGGCGGTCTCGTCCTCGCCGACCACGATCTCCAGGAGCACACCGGAGGTGGGCGCCGGGATCTCGGTGTCGACCTTGTCCGTGGAGACCTCGAGCAGCGGCTCGTCGGCCTCGACGCTGTCGCCGACCGACTTCAGCCAGCGGGTGACGGTGCCCTCGGTGACGCTCTCACCGAGGGCAGGGAGGGTGACGTCGGTGCCGGACGCGCCACCGGCGGGGGCGGCGGCGGCCGGAGCCGCAGCCGGGGCAGGAGCCGGAGCGGCCGGCGCCTCGGCCACGGGGGCCGGAGCGGCGGGCGCGGCGACCGGCTCAGCGGCCGGGGCAGGGGCGGCAGCGGGGGCGCCGCTGCCGTCGTCGATCAGGGCCAGCTCGGCGCCGACCTCGACCGTCTCGTCCTCGGCGACCTTGATGGACGCCAGGACACCGGAGACGGGCGAGGGGATCTCGGTGTCGACCTTGTCGGTCGACACCTCCAGCAGCGGCTCGTCGGCCTCGACGCGCTCGCCCTCGGCCTTCAGCCAGCGGGTGACAGTGCCCTCGGTGACGCTCTCACCGAGCGCCGGAAGGGTTACGGAAACCGCCATGGTTTCGGTTGCTCCTTACGAATTGCGGAAGTCTGTGTCGTCGTCCGTCGACCGAGGGTCAGTCGTGGGAGTGCAGCGGCTTGCCGGCCAGGGCCAGGTGGGCCTCGCCGAGCGCCTCGCTCTGCGTCGGGTGGGCGTGGATGAGCTGCGCGACCTCGGCCGGCAGCGCCTCCCAGTTGTAGATCAGCTGGGCTTCGCCGACCTGCTCGCCCATGCGGTCGCCGACCATGTGGACGCCGACCACGGCACCGTCCTTGACCTGGACGAGCTTGATCTCGCCCGAGGTGTTCAGGATCTTGCTCTTGCCGTTGCCCGCGAGGTTGTACTTCAGAGCGACGACCTTGTCCGCACCGTAGATCTCCTTGGCCTTGGCCTCGGTGATGCCCACGGAGGCGACCTCGGGGTGGCAGTACGTCACCCGGGGCACGCCGTCGTAGTCGATCGGGACGGCCTTCAGACCGGCCAGACGCTCCGCCACCAGGATGCCCTCGGCGAAGCCGACGTGCGCGAGCTGGAGCGTCGGGACCAGGTCACCGACGGCGGAGATCGTCGGGACGTTCGTCCGCATGTACTCGTCGACCAGGACGTAGCCGCGGTCCATCGCGACGCCCTGCTCCTCGTAGCCGAGGCCGGCGGAGACGGGCCCGCGGCCCACAGCCACCAGCAGCAGCTCGGCCTCGAACTCCTTGCCGTCGGCGAGGGTCACCTTGACGCCGTCGGCGGTGTACTCGGCCTTGGAGAAGAACGTGCCCAGGTTGAACTTGATGCCGCGCTTGCGGAACGCGCGCTCAAGAAGCTTGGAGGAGTTCTCGTCCTCGAGGGGAGCGAGGTGCTTCAGCCCCTCGATGATCGTGATGTCGGTGCCGAAGGACTTCCAGGCGGAGGCGAACTCGACGCCGATGACACCGCCACCGAGGACGATCGCGGACTTCGGCACCCGGTCCAGGACGAGGGCGTGGTCCGAGGAGATGATCCGGTTGCCGTCGATCTCCAGGCCCGGCAGCGACTTCGGCACGGAGCCGGTCGCCAGCAGGACGTGGCGGCCCTGGATCCGCTGCCCGTTGACATCGACGGAGGTGGGGGAGGAGAGCCGCCCCTCACCCTCGATGTAGGTGACCTTGCGAGAGGCGACGAGCCCCTGGAGTCCCTTGTACAGACCGGCGATCACGCCGTCCTTGTACTTGTGGACCCCGGCGATGTCGATGCCCTCGAAGGTGGCCTTCACACCGAACTGCTCGCTCTCGCGGGCCTGGTCGGCGATCTCGCCCGCGTGGAGCAGGGCCTTGGTGGGGATGCATCCCCGGTGCAGGCAGGTACCGCCGACCTTGTCCTTCTCGATCAGGGCGACGTCAAGCCCCAGCTGGGCCCCGCGCAGCGCCGCGGCGTACCCGCCACTGCCACCGCCGAGGATCACTAGGTCGAAAACGGTGCTGGCGTCGTTCGCCACGTCACGTCCTCCATGCATGTGCGCCGTACGCCGGTCGTCAGTGACCGGGCGGCGGCTGGTGTCCGGCCGTCTTTCTTCGGCCCTGTGGTGGGGGCCCTATCCTGCCGAGCCCCATCTTCGCACTTGTCGGACGCAGAAGAGACGCCGGGCTGGTGTGACGGACACCCCACACACTTTTCGGAGAAGGGCGAGATGACCCACCCAGGGGCGCGGGGCTGTGACATGTGCGGCTCCGCCGCGCGGGCGCGACAAGCCACACACGACCCGCACCCGCCGATCAACACCAGGAACCGAGCTACTGGGCGCGACGGGACCTCGGACTACCCGCCCACGAGGTCCCGTCACAAAAACGCCCCTCAGCCCAGGTCGCCGACAGCAGTCAGCTCAGCCAGCCGCACCAACGTACGAACCGCGGTCCCGGTACCGCCCTTGGGGGTGTACCCGAAGGGCCCACCCTCGTTGAACGCGGGCCCCGCGATGTCGAGGTGCGCCCAGGTGATCCCCTCACCCACGAACTCCCGCAGGAACAACCCCGCGACCAGCCCACCCCCGTACCGCTCACCCATGTTCGCGATATCGGCGGTCGGGGACTCCATCCCCTTCTTCAGGTGGTCCGGCAGCGGCATCGGCCACGCCGCCTCCCCGACCTCCTCCGCCGCCTCGTGCACCGCGGAGCGGAACGCGTCGTCGTTCGCCATGATCCCGTACGTCCGGTTCCCCAGCGCCAGCATCATCGCGCCGGTGAGCGTCGCCACGTCGACGATCGCGTCCGGCTTCTCCGCCGAGGCGGCCCACAGGGCGTCGGCGAGGACGAGGCGGCCCTCGGCGTCGGTGTTGAGGACCTCCACCGTCTTGCCGCTGTACATGCGCAGCACGTCACCGGGACGGGTGGCGGAGCCGGACGGCATGTTCTCGGCCAGCGCCAGCCAGCCGGTGACGTTGACCTCCAGGCCGAGACGTGCGGCGGCGACCACGGCCGCGAAGACCGCCGCCGCCCCGCTCATGTCGCACTTCATCGTCTCGTTGTGCCCGGCGGGCTTGAGCGAGATGCCGCCCGAGTCGTAGGTGATGCCCTTGCCGACGTACGCGAGGTGCTTGCTCGCGGCGTCGTGCGTGTACGTCAGCTTCACCAGCCGGGGTCCGGCGGCGGAGCCGATGCCGACGCCGAGGATGCCGCCGTAGCCGCCCTCCTCCAGCGCCGCCACGTCCAGCACCTCGACCTGGATGCCGTGCTCCTCGGCCGCGGCCTGCGCGACGGCCGCGAAGGCCTCCGGGTTGAGATCGTTCGGCGGGGTGTTGATCAGGTCGCGGGCGCGGTTCAGCTCCTCGGACACCGCGGTGGCGCGGGCGACGGCCGCCTTGTACGCGGCGTCGCGCGGCTTGCCGCCGAGCAGGGCGACCTCGGCGAGCGGCGCCTTGCCGTTCTTGGCGTCCTTGCCGTTCCTGCCGATCTCCTTGTACGCGTCGAAGGCGTACGCACCGAGCAGCGCGCCCTCGCCGATCGCACCGGCGTCGGCCGCGTCCTCGATGGGCAGGGCGAAGGCGGCCTTCTTGGCGCCGGCGAGGGTGCGGGCGGCCACACCGGCGGCCCGGCGCAGCGACTCGGCGCCGAAGGTCTCGTCCTTCTCGGGCAGCGCGCCGAGGCCGACGGCCACGACGACGGGTGCCTTGAAGCCGGCCGGGGCGGGCAGCTTGGTCACCTCGCCCTCGGCACCGGAGGCGCCGAGGGTTCCCAGGACGTCGGCGAGCTTGCCGTCGTACGCCTGGTCCACGGCCTCGGCGCCCGGTGCGACGACCGGTCCTTTGGTGCCCTTGGCGACACCGACGACGATCGCGTCGGCCCGGAGGCCGGGCGCCGCGGCGGTGCTGAGAGTGAGAGCAGTCACGGTGGTGAATTCTCGCTTCCGTCTGAAAAGGTTCTGTGGCCGAGTGGAATGGGTCGACCAGGCCCGACAAGCGACCCTAAATCCGGCCTCAGGGGCTGTCAGTACCAGGGTTGGTACAGCCGCCACGAGCCTACGCTCGGTGGCCGGTTTCGCTCATTCCTGTGGGCGTGCACCCGGTGACCAGCGGGTGCACGGGCCCGCCGGCACAACCACCGGAGCGGATCGGCTACTTCGGGCTGAAGGTGAGCACCGGAGTGAAGTCGGTTCCGGCGTTGAACTCCACCCGCTGCGTACCCGTCGGTGAGCCGAGCCTGCTCAGCGGCAGGGTCCACGTGTAGGTGGAGCCGCTGACCGTCTCCGTGGGACGGGCTGCGATCTCGCTCCACTTCCAGCTGGTCGACCGGCTCCGGTAGAGGACGCCGTTCTCGATCATGTAGTCGGCGCCGAGGGCCGAGGGCGACGGCGAGGGGAGCTGGTAACCGGTCGCGGTGTTGCCGTCGGTGTCGAAGAAGGCGTGCAGGAAGCGCTCCGAGGTGTGGAAGGTCACCTGGAGACGGACGGTTCCGGCGGATGCGCAGGCGAAGTAGCCGGTCATGGCGCCGGAACCCGCAGTGGCGGTGCAGGAGGTGTCGGCATCGCTGCTGACCGACCCGTTCGCGGCACCGCCGCCGTCGTCGTCGGCGGCCACGGTGGCGGACGGCTCGTCCTGAACGGGCGCGCCGGCACCGCTGTCCTTGGCGGGTTCCGAGGCCGGTGACTTCGGCGCGCTGGTGCTCTTCGTCGTCGGCGAGGCGGACAGGGAGACGGACGGCGAGGCCGAGCCGGGCCCGCTCGGCTCGCTCGGCTCGCTCGCGGGCGGCCCGCCGCCCTGGGTGGTGCCCGGTACGGCACTCGGCGCCGACGCCTGCCCGTCATCGTCACCAGCACCGACCACGATGATGGCACCGCCGATCAGCGCGGCCGCGACCACGATGGCCCCGGCCAGCAAGGCGACTTGGGGCAACCGCCGCCCGGCCGGGGGCGGCGCGACAGTGGCCACGGGCCTCGCGGGCTGCGCCGACGTCACCGGCTCGGCCGGCGTTCCCGGTTTCGCCGACTGCGCGGGCGTCGCGGGTTCCGCGAGCTCCTCCACCACGAACGCGGTCGCCGCCGCGGACATCGGCGGTGTCGGGGCCTCGGGTTCCGGGCGGGGCTCGGAATCGTCCTCGGATTCGGAACCCGGCCTGGCGACGGCAGCGGAGGCCGCGGCGATCGCCGACGGTCCCTTCGCCCGGCGTGGCAGCGGAGCCTGCACTGTGTCTCGATGTCCTTCCACGAGGGTCGCGTCGAACGCGTCCGGCGGCGCTGAGGCGCAGATCGTACCGGGGTTCGATATGAATCCGGACCACGTTCCGGTGGCGCGCCGCGGCCAAGTGGTCTGCGGAGAGCCCGAGTTGGGCTCCGCGTCCGAGGAGGCGCCCGTCCGCACTACCCCAGCGACAGCACGACCAGTGCCGTCGTCGCCGCCGTCTCTGCGAGGGCGCCGAAGACGTCGCCGGTGACCCCGCCGAAGCGGCGCGTGCAGCGCTGGAGGAGGAGTTCGGCGGCGGCGCAGGCCACGATGACCGCGAAGGCCGTACGGACAATGTCGAATACCCCGAAGAACGCCCCGTAGCCGGCCGCCAGGGCAGTGACCAGGGTCGCCACGAGCAGCGCCGAGCGCATGGGTACCGTGCCCGCGACCGCGGCCCCCAGCCCCTCGGGCCGTGCGGCCGGTACGCCGGTGCGGGCGGCCAGGGTGAGGGCGAGGCGGGCGGCGGTCGCCGAGACGACGGCGGCGAGCGCACCCCGGGCCCAGGAGTCGCCGTACAGCTGGGCGAGCGCGGCCACCTGGGCCAGCAGCACGAACAGGAGGGCGATCACCCCGAACGGGCCGATGTCCGACTGCTTCATGATGCGCAGCGCGTCCTCGGCGGGCTTGCCGCTGCCCAGCCCGTCGGCGGTGTCGGCGAGACCGTCGAGATGCAGCCCCCGGGTGAGCACGGCGGGCACGGCGGCCGTGGCGACGGCGGCGAGCAGTGCGCCCGCGCCCAGGAAGAGCAGCAGCAGACCGGTCAGGGCGGCACCCGCACCGACGGCCAGACCGGCCACCGGCGCGCACAGCATGCCGCCACGCGCCGCGTCCCGGTCCCAGCGGGTCACCTTCACCGGCAGCACGGTCAGCGTGCCGAAGGCGAACCGGATCCCGTCCAGGGGATCGGAGGGCGGGGACGCGGAAGGGGGTTCGGAGGGCTTGGGCGGCTCTGCGGGCGGCGGGGGCGTGGACACCGGCGCAGAGTACCCGCGACCGTGCGACCTGCCCAGGGCGCCGGTGGGGTAAGCAGTCGATAACGGCGTATAAGCGGATAAAGTGCGCGCATGGGTCATTGGCTGGAGCGGAACATCGTCGAGCCGGGCAAGCTGCCGCTGCTCCTGGCGCTCGCCGCCTTCGTCCTGACGTTCCTCATCACCCGGGTCGTCACCCGGATGATCCGCGCGGGCAAGGGCCCGTTCGGCAACGTCAAGGCGGGCGGGATGCACATCCATCACGTCGTGCCCGGGGTCGTCCTGACCGTCGTGGGCGGATTCGGGGCCGTGGCCAGCGGACAGCGCGGCTTCGGCGCGGGCCTGTGCGCGGTGCTGTTCGGGATGGGCGCGGGCCTGGTGCTGGACGAGTTCGCGCTGATCCTGCATCTCGACGACGTCTACTGGACCGAGGCCGGCCGGCAGAGCGTCGAGGTGGTGGTGCTGACGGCGGCCCTGGTCGGCCTGGTCCTCCTGGGCTTCCTGCCGTTCGGCGTGAACGACCTCAGCGACGAGGACCTCCAGAACCGGGGCGGCGCCATCGTCAGCGTCGGCATCAACTTCCTCTTCTCCCTCCTCGCCCTCAGCAAGGGCAAGCCCCGCACCGCGATCTTCGGGGTGATCGTCCCCTTCGTCGCGATCATCGGCGCGATCCGGCTGGCCCGCCCCGGCTCGCCCTGGGCGAAGCGCTTCTACGTCCGCCGCCCGCGCTCCCGTTCCCGCTCCACCCTGCGCGCCTACCGCCACGACCGCCGCTGGGCAGGCCCCCGCCGCCGCGTTCAGGACCTGATCGGCGGCAAGCCCGACCCCGAGCCCGCCCGGGCTCCCGTCGTACGTCCGTGACGCAGCGCCGAGACCCCGCACAGGACGAGTACGGCCACGATGGCCGCCAGATGCTCCTTGCCCGCGAGGTTGTCCTTGAGGATCACCTCCACCACCATCGCGACGATCACCGCGGCGGCGGTCACGTACGCCCGGTAGCGCCAGCCCAGGAACACGGCGAGGCCCACCACGGCCGCCGACGGGCCGGTGTCCACGACATGCGCGTCCGCGCCGGGCAGCCCGAGGAAGCCCGACGGGCCCACGGCGATGCCCACGCGCGCGTAGAGCGTGCCGGCGAGGGTGGCGACGTACGCGATGACGAGGGTGCGCCACCAGCCGAGGCAGATCTCCGCGATGCCGAAGACGACCAGGATCTGCGCCAGCGCGCCCCACACGGGCAGGTCCAGGGCCGGCACGAAGAGGGAGAGCGGGGTGCGGAGGAGGGCCAGCCACAGGGGGTTCTCGGCGCGGACCGCACCGATGTTCTGCACGAACTGATAGCCCCAGGACTGGTTCTGCGTGAACTGGACGAGCGCGGTCAGACACACGACGCCGAGCGTCATGGGCAGCGCCCGCCACCGGCGCCGGAGCAGGGGCCCGCGTACGGCGACGTACAGCGGCCCCCACTCGGCGTGGGCCCAGCGGACGACCGTACTCATCACTCATCTCCCCGCTGTCATCTCTTCGACTCCAGGTGCTTCCGGTGCAGCCACTTCGGCAGTCCCGGTGCCTCCAGGAAGCCCTCCGCGCGGGCCGCGGCGATGCCGATGCGCGGCAGGTCCGCGCTCTTCTCGAAGAGCAGGAACCGGGGCTCCCAGATGGGCCGGTACTTCGCGTTGGCGCGGTACAGCGACTCGATCTGCCACCAGCGGGAGAAGAAGCCGAGCAGCGACCGCCACAGCCTCAGCACCGGCCCCGCGCCGATGCGCCCGCCACGTTCGAAGACGGAACGGAACATCGCGAAGTTGAGCGACACCTGAGTGATCCCGATCTCCTGGGCGCGCTGGAGCAGCTCGATGACCATGAACTCCATCAGCCCGTTGTCGGAGTCCCGGTCGCGCCGCATGAGGTCGAGCGAAAGCCCGTTCGGCCCCCAGGGAACGAAGGACAGCACGGCCCTCAACTCGCCCTCCCCGTCGGCGCATTCGAGCATCACGCACTGCCCGTCGTCCGGATCGCCGAGCCGCCCCAGCGCCATGCTGAACCCGCGCTCGGTCTCGCCGTCCCGCCAGTCGTCGGCGCGCTGGAGGAGGTACGTCATCTCCTCGGCCGGGATGTCCGCGTGGCGGCGGACGCGCACGGTGTACCCGGCCCGCTTGACCCGGTTGTAGGCCTGCCGGACGGTCCGCATGGCCCGCCCCTCCAACGTGAACTCCGCGATCTCCACGATGGCCTCGTCGCCGAGTTCGAGGGCGTCGAGACCGTGCCGCGCGTACACCGTCCCGGCCTCCTCGCCCGCCCCCATCACGGCCGGGATCCAGCCGTGGACGCGGGCCTCGGCGAGCCACGGGTCGATGGCGCCGGGCCAGGCCTCCGGGTCGCCGATCGGATCACCGGCGGCCAGCGAGACCCCGCCGACGACGCGGTAGGCGACGGCGGCCTTGCCGGTGGGGGACCAGATGACGCTCTTCTCGCGGCGCAGCGCGAAGTAGCCGAGGGAGTCGCGGTCGCCGTTGCGGTCGAGCAGGGCACGCAGCCGGGTCTCGTCGTCCTCGGTGAGCGGGTCGACGGCACGACGGGAGCGGAAGGCGGCGTAGAGGACGGCGAGGATCAGCAGCGTACTCATGACGTTGATGACGACGTCGACCCAGTTGGGCGTGGAGATCCCCGTGAAGCCCGAGTCGTCGGAGGCGACGGAGATCAGCCGCATCGTGCCGTAGTTCCAGCGCTCCAGGAACGTCGAACGGTGGCTGTCGTCCGCCTGGTTGGCGACGGTGACGAGGAGCGCGGCGAGGAGCGAGCAGACGAGCAGCCCGCCGACCCCGACGGCGGCGGCGAGCCGCGCGTTGGACCGGTCGCCCTTGGCGTAGAACTCCCGCTTCCCCACGACGAGCGCGGCGACGAACGCGGCGGTGAGGACGAGCGAGACCCAGTTCTGCGCGTGCTCCCGGATCTCCGCGAAGAACATCGCGAGGGCGAACAGCAGCAGGAACAGTGAGCCGAGCGCGATGTTCAGGATCCAGGCGGCCCGTTTGCGGCGCCGCATGGTGATCGCGAGGAACATCGTGAAGACCCCGGAGGCGAAGCCGGCGGTCAGCAGGTACGGCGTGTAGAAGTTCTCCTCGTTGTGCCGCCGTACGTCGTTCCCGAAGGAGACCCACACCGCGCTGAGGAGATTGACGAAGGTGACGACCCGCAGATACCAGACGGCGAACGCGGCGGCTCGCCGTGAGGCGGTGGTGCTGGGGCGTCGCTGAACGTTCGGCGCGAGCCGGGGATCTCCCATAGAGGGTGATCATATGGGGCATGGTGTGCTGAATGCCCCATATGTCCCGCCAGTCAGAGGTCCTCTGCCCCGGAGATCTCCTCCGCGACCTCGGGAGTCGCCTCCTCGGTCTTGGGTGCCTCGGGCACCTCGGGGAGTTCGGCCGCCAGGGCCGCCGCGGCCTGGACCAGCGGCAGGGCCAGCAGTGCACCGGTCCCCTCGCCCACGGTCACGCCGTGGTCGAGCAGCGGCTCCAGTGCCATCCGGTCCAGGGCCTTCGCCTGGGCCGGCTCCCCGCTGTTGTGCCCGGCGAGCCACCAGTCAGGGGCCCGGAAGGCGATCCGCTGCCCGACCAGCGCACAGGCGGCCGATACGACACCGTCCAGAATCACCGGCATCTTGCGCACCGCGCTCTGCAGCAGGAACCCGGTCATCGCGGCGAGGTCGGCGCCGCCCACCGTGGCGAGGAGCTGCAACTGGTCGCCGAGCACCGGCCGGGCCCGCCGCAGCGCGTCACGGATCGCGGCGCACTTGCGCATCCACGCCAGGTCGTCGATCGGCAGCCCGCCCCGCCCGGTGACTACGGAGGCGTCGGTCCCGCACAGCGCGGCCACCAGCACCGACGCCGGGGTGGTCCCGCCGACGCTCACATCGCCGAGCACCACCAGATCCGTACCCGAGTCGGCCTCCTCGTCGGCCACGGCGACCCCCGCGAGGAAGGCGGCCTCCGCCTCCTCCAGGGTCAGCGCGTCCTCGACGTCGATCCGCCCGCTGCCGCGCCGCGCCCGGTGCCCGGCGACCCCGTCGGGCAGCGCGTCCGGCTCGCAGTCCAGCGCCATGTCGACGACCCGTACGGGCACCCCGAGCCGGCGCGCGAGCACGGCGACCGGGCTGGAGCCGTCGAGCACGGCCCGCACGGACTGGTCGGCGCTGCCGGCGGGGCGCGCCGACACACCCAGTCCAGCGATCCCGTGATCCCCCGCGAACAGCACGACCCGCGGCCGTTCGACCGGCTTCACCGGTACGGAGGACTGCGCCGCCGCCAGCCACTCACCCAGGTCGTCGAGGCGCCCGAGCGACCCGGGCGGCACGATCTGGCGCTCCCTGCGCGCCTCCGCGTCGCGGCGCACACCGCCGTCGGGACGCTCGATCAGATCGGTGAAGTCGTCGAGATTAAGCGAGCTCATTCGCCGAACAGTACCGGCAGCGATCGAACAGGGCGCCGCCACGTGGAAGCCATGTCATTGCACCCGGGATCACGATCCCCTACGTAACGTTTTGACACGCAATGTCGGAGCACCTCCGTTGGCAGGAGCCGCCCATGCCCCCCGCCCCCAACCCCAGGGCTACGGCCCCACAGGCGACCGGGACGAACGACGGGTTCCACGAGCCGCGTCGGGAGGACTGTCCCTGGTGCGGTTCGAAGCGGCTACGTACCCGCCTGCGAGCACCGGACCTCCGGCAGCGGGGGCGGCGTGGGCCGGGGACGTTCGTCGTCGACGAGTGCGGAGACTGCGCGCACGCCTTCCAGAACCCCCGGCTCACCGCGGAGGGCCTGGCCTTCTACCACCGGGACCTGCCCGAGGTCCGGCACCCGGTCGCGCCCCGCCGGCACCGGGCGGCGGCCCGCGCGATGCTGCGCTTCCCGGAGCCGGAGAGCTGGCTGGATGTGGGGACGGGGGAGGGGGCGTTCCCGGCGGCGGCGAAGCGCTACTTCCCGTACACGGCGTTCGACGGCGTGGACACGACCCGCCGCGTCCAGAAGGCCCGTGCCTCGGGCCACATCGAGGAGGCGTACAGAGGCCGCCTGACCGACGAGAGGATCGTCAACGGCCTGTGCGCCCGTTACGACGTCGTCAGCATGTTCCATCACCTGGAACACACGCCGGATCCCCGCGAGGAGCTCCGCGCGGCTCTTCGGGTCCTGCGGCCCGGCGGCCACCTCCTGATCGAGGTCCCGGATCCGCACGGTGCGTTCGGCACGCTGCTGGGCAGGTGGTGGCCCTGGTACGCCCAGCCCCGCCACCTCCACCTGATGCCACCGGCCAACCTGGTGACGGAACTGGAGTCCCACCACTGCACGATCATCACGACGACCCGCCGCGAGCCGCAGGCTCTGCTGCGCAGGGCCCGCTTGGCGAACACGTACCGGATCATCGCGAGGAGAGACGGGGCGGTGTAGCGGCTGTGGCCCGGCGGGGGCTGGTCGCGCAGTTCCTCGCGCCCCTGAAAGCCCTGCCCGTCCGGATTCGTTCGGCTGCGGGCCGGTGGGGGCTGGTCGCGCAGTTCCCCGCGCCCCTGGAGGGGCGCCCGGCTGGGCGGGGTTCGCAGGTGACGGGCCGCGCGGTCAGCTCGCGCAGTGGCTCCCGCCCAGCCCACCCAGCTGCGGGCATGCGTGCCGCTAAGGGTGGCTCCCGTCCCACCGAGAGCGGCACCCCGTACAGCGCCGGGCTGCGCGACCCACCCCCGCCCCAGCCACACCCGGCCTCAGCCCCTGAGTACGACCGCCTGTCCCGCCACCACCAGCAGCACGTGCTCGCACTCGGCGCCGAATGCCGTGTTCAGGCGTCCCAGTTCGTCTCGGTACCGGCGGCCGGATGCCGTCGCCGGGACGATTCCCGAGCCCACCTCGTTCGACACGGCGACGACGGTTCGTCGCGTCGACCGAACCGCCCCCGTCAACTCCCGTACCCGTCGCCGCAACTCCTTCTCCCCGCCCCCCGCCCACTCCGCGTCGTCCCACGCCCCCACCCGATCCATCGCATCCGTCAGCCACAGCGACAGACAGTCGATGAGCAGCGGCGCCCCGTCCTCCTCCAGCAGCGGTACGAGGTCGCAGGTCTCCTCGGTACGCCACGACCCCGGCCGCCGTTCCCGATGCGCGTGCACCCGCGCCGCCCACTCCCCGTCCCCGTTCCGCGCCCCGCCCGTGGCCACGTACAGCACATCCGGAAACGCCTCCAGCCGCCGCTCCGCCTCCACCGACTTCCCGGAACGGGCGCCCCCGAGGACCAGCGTCCGCCGGGGCACGTCCGGCACGTCCTCGTACACCCCCACCGTCAACGTCGTACCGTCCGCCACCGCCCGCGCACCCGCCGCCGCGAGCCTGCGCCGCAGCTCCGCACCCGGCGGCACGTCATGGTCCAGATGGACGGCGATGACGTCCGTGGCCGGGCCCAGCGCCCCCACCGCCCGCAGCCGGGCCAACGCGTCCGGCCGGCTCACCACGTCCGCGAGGACCATGTCGTACGCGGGACCGTTCTTGTCCAGCCCGGACGGCGCCCCGCCCGGCGGCAGGTACAGCAGCCGCTGCCCGTCCGGACCGGTCACCGCGTACCCCGTACCCGGCGCGTCCATCGGCACCGCGCGCACCCGGTGCCCGGTCAGCAGCGCCAACTCCCGCCCGTCCGGCACCCGTCCGGGCTGCGGCAGCCCCGCCGGCACCTCCACGGCGGGCCCGTCGTGCGGATGCGACAGCAGCACCTGCCGTACGCCGCCCAGTGAGTGCCCCGCGCGCGCGGCCGCGAGTACGGCGCCGGGGGTGAGGTCGAGCAGCAGCGTGCCGTCCACGAGCAGCGCGGTGGCCGCCCGCGCGTGCACGCCGAGCGCGCCGGTACAGGCAGCGCACGCACAGTCGGGGCGGGGGAGTCCCGCGGGGGCACCGGTGCCGAGCAGAGTGAGTTCCACGAACCTGATTTTCGCGTGTCCCCGCAGGTCTTGCGCGTCCGGCTAGGCTCGGGGCAGGAGCCGGATCAAGATCAGGCTTCTGGTCTGCAGTGGTTCACATCTGGGAGGCGTACATGGCGGCATGGACGTGGCGGTTCGAGAAGACCGACGGGGCGGAGGTCCAGCCCGCGGTGGAGCCCGAGGAGTTCACGACGCAGGGGGATGCCGAGTCCTGGATCGGTGAGTACTGGAAGGACCTTCTCGCAGGCGGCACGGACCAGGTACGGCTGTTCGAGGACACCACAGAGATCTACGGCCCGATGAGCCTCCACGACGCGCAAGACGCGTAGCGGTACCTGAAGGGGCGCCCCTAAAAGCGCCCCTTCAGGGGCGCCTTTTAGGGGCGCGGGGAACTGCGCGACCAGCCCCCACCGGCCGTCAGCCAACACACAACCCCTCAGCCCCGAACCCCGCACAGGTGCAACAACGCAGCCACCTGCCGATAGGGATCCGTCCGCCCCGCCCGCTCCTCCACCGCCAGCAACGCCTCAACCTCGGCCTCGCCCGGAATCTCGGCGTCGTCGGACGCCGTATCCGTGAACACCCGAACCCCGTACCACGCATGCAACGGCGCCCCGATGCCGGCGAGCGTCCCGGTCAACGTGGACAACCGGTCGGCGCGCACCTCAAGC
The DNA here is from genome assembly GCF_053593675.1 of Streptomyces sp. NPDC002156. NCBI lineage: Bacteria > Bacillati > Actinomycetota > Actinomycetes > Kitasatosporales > Streptomycetaceae > Streptomyces > Streptomyces sp. NPDC002156. The sequence continues at coordinate 20,037 of NZ_JBSFDA010000098.1, forward strand.
CCGAGCCGATTCGTATAAGAGTCCGTGTCGAAGGCACCCATCGCGCCCGCCCAGTCCCCGGCAAGCCCCGCCCGCATCGCCAGAGCGTCCCCGTTGCGCACCAGCAACGACAGCAGCCCGCCCGGCGCCAGCATCCGCGCCAGCCCCGCCAGCAGGGCATCCGGCAGTTCGACGTACATCAGTACGCCATGGCACAGCACCACATCGAAGCTGCCCGGGAGGAAGTGCACCCCGGTGTCGCGGCCGTCGCTCTCGAAGAGCCGGACGCGCTCACGGATGCCCTCCGGCTCGGCGGCGAGGGCCTCGCGGGCCGCGGCGAGCATCTTCGGGTCCTTCTCGACACCGGTGACCTGATGGCCGGCCCGGGCCAGCCGCAGCGCCTGCGTGCCCTGGCCCATACCGACGTCGAGGACCCGCAACCGCTGCCCGACCGGGAACCGCCCGGCTATCTGCTCGTCGAGCTGCCGGGCCACCAGTTCCTGTCGTACTACATTCCGCAGCCCGCCCAGCCTGTGCAGCCAGGCATCCGCCGCTCCCCCGGAGAAAGGCGTCGTGCTCAGGGCCGCTCTCCGCGCTTGACCTGCGGCTTCGGCAGCCGGAGGCGACGCATCTGGAGGGAGCGCATCAGCGCGTAGGCGACCGCGCCCTTCGTCCGCTCGTTCGGGAAGCGGGCGGCGAGCTGCTTGCGCAGCCGGATCGCGATACCGACCGAGTCGACGATGATCAGCACGATCACGAAGAGCCACAGCAGCAGCGCGATGCTCTGGAGCGCGCCGACCCGCACCATGCTCAGGACGAGGATGACGACGGCCATCGGCAGGAAGAACTCGGCGACACAGAAGCGCGAGTCGACGAAGTCGCGCGAGAACCGGCGTACCGGGCCCTTGTCGCGGGCGGGGAGATAACGCTCGTCCCCGCTGGCGAGGGCCTGGCGCTGGCGGTCCATCGCGGCACGGCGCTCCTCGCGCTGTCGCTTGGCCCCCTCCTTGCGCGTCTTCGGCGTATTGGCCACGCTGCGGCGCTGGGTCTGGGCCTCGCTCCGCTTGGGAGTGGGCCTGCCCTTCGGGGCCTGCGGGTCACGGGTCTGCTTGGAGTCGGTCACGGCCGCCTTGTCGGCGGGTGCCTTCTCTTCCTTGGCGCGGCTACGGAACACAAAACCCAAGGGTAAGGGGTATCGGGGCATGGACCCCAGCCGAGTGGGGAACGATCCGGCAACGCCGGTCGTCTGAAGAAGACGAAGAAGACCGGACAGAGAGCAGGACAGAGGGCGAACAGTAGGGGGCCACCTACTCCCTACGCCGGAGTGGGACAGATCGCAGTCGTCCTTGGGGATGAGCGCATCGGGCCCGGAACAGTGCGGTAATGGAGGCAGGGCCCGTACTGTTGGTCCTGTTGCAGGTGCTGGAGCTGGAGTCCGTCAGAAGGGGGCGCGCGAAGCCCATGAGCGGTGTCATGAAGCGTATGGGGATGATCTTCCGCGCGAAGGCGAACAAGGCCCTTGACCGGGCCGAGGACCCGCGCGAAACCCTCGATTACTCGTACCAGAAGCAGCTGGAACTGCTCCAGAAGGTGCGCCGCGGAGTCGCCGACGTGGCGACCAGCCGCAAGCGCCTGGAGCTGCAGCTCGCCCAGCTGAACAAGCAGTCCTCCACGCTGGAGGACCAGGGCCGCAAGGCGCTCGCGCTGGGCCGTGAGGACCTGGCCCGCGAGGCGCTCTCGCGCCGTGCCGCCCTCCAGCAGCAGGTGACCGATCTGGAGACGCAGCACCAGACCCTCCAGGGCGAGGAGGAGAAGCTCACCCTTGCGGCGCAGCGCCTCCAGGCCAAGGTCGACGCCTTCCGTACGAAGAAGGAGACGATCAAGGCGACGTACACCGCCGCCCAGGCCCAGACCCGGATCGGTGAGGCGTTCACCGGCATCTCCGAGGAGATGGGCGACGTGGGCCTGGCCATCCAGCGGGCCGAGGACAAGACGGCACAGCTCCAGGCGCGCGCGGGCGCGATCGACGAGCTGCTCGCCTCGGGCGCCCTCGACGACCCCACGGGCATGGCGAAGGACGACATCCAGGCCGAGCTGGACCGGCTCTCCGGTGGTACGGATGTAGAGCTGGAGCTGCAGCGCATGAAGGCCGAGCTGGCGGGTGGTTCGTCCGCCGGGCAGCAGGCCATCGAGGGCGGTGGCGGCCAGCAGCAGTCCCAGCAGCAGCCGAAGGACACTCCGCGGTTCGACAAGCAGTAACCCACAGCAGTGGCCCACGCCTGAGGAGGGCGACATGATCGTACGGATCATGGGGGAGGGGCAGGTGAGGCTGGCGGACAGCCACCTCACCGAACTGAACAAGCTGGACGACGTGCTCCTGGCGGAGATGGAGACCGGCGACGGCCCCGGCTTCCGCCGTACCCTCCACCTCCTGCTGGACAAGGTCCGCGAGCTCGGCGAACCCCTGCCGGACGACGCCCTGGACCCGTCGGACCTCATCCTCCCGTCGCCGGACGCGACGCTGGAGGAGGTCCGGGAACTCCTGGGCGACGACGGCCTGATCCCGGGCTGAGGTTCCATTCGGCTCAACGCCTCGGTGGGTTACCTTGACAAACGTGAGCACCCTCCAGCGCGCCCGAAGGCATCTGAAAGCGCATCCCCTCGTGCTGGACGTGGCCCTCGCCGCAGCGGTCCTCGCCTGCATGCTGGCCGCCTCGTTCGTCGACCCGCACGGCAAGCACGGCGGCGGCTGGACCGCCCGCAACCCCGACGCCCTCAGCCTGGTCCTCATGGTGCTCGGCGCCGCCGCGATCGTCTTCCGCCGCCGCGCCCCCATGAGGGTGCTCGCGGTCACGGGCACCGCCTCCGTCGTCGAGTCCATCACCGCCGACCCCCGCGCCCCCGTCGCGATGTCCGCCGTGATCGCCCTCTACACCGTCGCGTCGACCACCGACCGCCCCACCACCTGGCGCGTCGGCCTCCTCACGATGACCGTCCTCACCGGCTCCGCGATGCTGGCCGGCCCCCTGCCCTGGTACGCGCAGGAGAACCTCGGCATCTTCGCCTGGACCGGCATGGCCGCGACCGCCGGGGACGCCGTACGCAGCCGTAGGGCCTTCGTGGACGCCATAAGGGAGCGCGCCGAGCGAGCGGAGCGAACCCGGGAGGAGGAGGCGCGGCGCCGGGTGGCCGAGGAGCGGCTGCGCATCGCCCGTGATCTGCACGACGTGGTCGCCCACCACATCGCCCTCGTCAACGTCCAGGCCGGAGTCGCCGCGCACGTCATGGACAAGCGCCCCGACCAGGCCAAGGAGGCCCTCGCCCACGTACGGGAGGCCAGCCGCTCCGCGCTGAACGAGCTGCGCGCGACCGTCGGGCTGCTGCGCCAGTCCGGGGATCCGGAGGCGCCCACCGAACCGGCCCCCGGTCTGCACCGGCTCGCCGAGCTGGTCGGGACCTTCCACAACGCCGGTCTCCAGGTCGAGGTCGCCCGCGCCGACCAGGGCACCACCCTCCCCGCGGCGATCGACCTGGCCGCCTACCGGGTCATCCAGGAAGCCCTGACGAACGTACAGAAACACGCGGGGACGGAGGCGAAGGCCGAGGTCAGTGTCGTACGCGTGGGCCCGAACATCGAGATCACCGTGCTCGACAACGGGCCAGGGCAGGACGGCGGGCCGGAGGAGGGCGGCGGGCACGGGCTGCTCGGGATGCGGGAGCGGGTCACCGCGGTCGGCGGCGACTGCACCGCCGGTCCCCGATACGGAGGCGGCTTCCGGGTGCATGCGATCCTGCCGGTGAAGAGCAGCCCGCGAGCCGCGGACAGCGCCGCCACACCCGTATAAGAACGCATGACGACGTACGAGACGCGCATGACGATTTGTGAGGGCCGCCCATGACGATCCGTGTCCTGCTCGCCGACGACCAGGCTCTGCTGCGCAGCGCCTTCCGGGTGCTCGTGGACTCGGAGTCCGACATGGAGGTGGTCGGGGAGGCGTCCGACGGGGCGGAGGCGGTGCGGCTGGCACGGGAGACACGGGCCGACGTCGTGCTGATGGACATCCGGATGCCGGGCACCGACGGACTGGCCGCGACCCGGCTGATCAGCGCGGATCCGGGGCTCGCGCATGTCCGGGTGGTGATGCTGACGACGTTCGAGGTCGACGAGTACGTGGTGCAGTCGCTGCGTGCCGGAGCGTCCGGGTTTCTCGGCAAGGGGTCCGAGCCCGACGAACTGCTCAACGCCATCCGGGTCGCCGCCGGCGGCGAGGCACTGCTGTCGCCGGCCGCCACCAAGGGGCTGATCGCGCAGTTCCTCGCCCAGGGCGACGTACTGGACGACGGCCGCGACCCGGCCCGCGCCGAGCGGCTGGGCGCGCTGACCGGACGGGAGCGCGAGGTGCTCGTACAGGTGGCCGGCGGGCACTCCAACGACGAGATAGCGGAGCGCCTCGCAGTCAGCCCGTTGACGGTGAAGACGCACGTCAACCGGGCCATGGCCAAGCTGGGCGCCCGGGACCGGGCCCAACTCGTCGTCATCGCGTACGAGTCGGGGCTGGTACGTCCAAGGGTGGAGTGAGCTTCGAAGGGCGTACTGCGGCCGGAGTAGGGACCGGGTAAGGAAACGGGACCTGGGGGCTACGAAACAGGGGTGTCCTATGGCTCAGGGTGTAGGGGCAGGCGCTCATATGTGTGATGCGTGTAGGTGTCACGCGTGCGCCCTTCCTCCGCTCAGGCCACAGAAGAGAGACGCTCACCCATGTCCTGGCTGTCCAGGTTCAGCCTCGCGCAACGGGCCCTGATAGGGCTGATGTCGATCGTCGCGATCGTCTTCGGAGCGATAGCGATACCGCAGCTCAAGCAACAGCTGCTGCCCACCATCGAACTCCCGGTGGTGTCCGTCCTGGCGCCTTACCAGGGTGCGTCCCCCGACGTGGTGGAGAAGCAGGTCGTCGAGCCCATCGAGGACAACCTCGAAGGCGTCGACGGCATCACCGGCGTCACCTCCACGGCCAGCGAGGGCAACGCCCTGATCACGGCGTCCTTCGACTTCGGCAACGACACCAAGCAGCTCGTCGCCGACGTCCAGCAGGCCGTCAACCGGGCCCGCGTGCAGCTCCCGGACGACGTGGACCCGCAGGTCGTCGCCGGTTCGACGGACGACATCCCCACCGTCGTCCTCGCCGTCACCTCCGACCAGGACCAGCAGGCCCTCGCCGACCGGCTCGACCGCACGGTGGTCCCCGACCTGCGGGCCATCGACGGCGTCGGCCAGGTCACGGTCGACGGTGTACGGGACCTCCAGATCACCGTCACTCCGGACGACAGGAAGCTGACGGCGGCCGGTCTCACCTCCGCGGCCCTCGCCCAGGCGCTCCAGGCGGGCGGCGCGACCGTCCCGGCGGGCTCCTTCGACGAGGACGGCAACAACCGCACGGTCCAGGTCGGCGGCGGCTTCACCTCGGTGCAGCAGATCGAGGACCTGATGGTCACGGGCGTGCCCGGTTCGCAGGCCAAGCCGGTGCGCCTGGCCGACGTGGCGGCCGTCAAGCAGGAGTCGGCGAAGGCCGACTCGATCACGCGTACGGACGGCAAGCCGAGCCTCGCGGTCAGCGTCACGATGGACAACGACGGCAGCGCGGTCGCGATCTCGGACGCGGTCGAGGACAAACTCGCCGACATGCGGAAGGACCTGGGCGCCGGTTCGACCATCACGGTGGTCAGTGACCAGGGCCCGGCGGTGGCGAAGTCCATCAAGGGCCTGACGACGGAGGGCGGCCTCGGCCTGCTCTTCGCGGTGATCGTGATCCTGGTCTTCCTGGCGTCGGTCCGCTCGACCCTCGTCACGGCGGTCTCGATCCCGCTGTCGGTGGTCCTGGCGCTGATCGTCCTGTGGACCAGGGACCTGTCCCTGAACATGCTGACGCTGGGCGCGCTGACGATCGCGATCGGCCGGGTCGTCGACGACTCGATCGTCGTCCTGGAGAACATCAAGCGCCATCTCGGCTACGGCGAGGAGCGCCAGGAGGCCATCCTCAAGGCGGTCAGGGAGGTCGCGGGCGCGGTGACGTCCTCGACGCTCACGACGGTCGCGGTGTTCCTGCCGATCGGCCTCGTCGGCGGCATGGTCGGCCAGCTGTTCGGCGCGTTCAGCCTGACGGTGACGGCGGCCCTGCTGGCGTCGCTCCTGGTCTCCCTGACGGTCGTACCCGTCCTCTCGTACTGGTTCCTGCGCGCCCCGAAGGACACCCCGGACGACGCGGACGAGGCCCGCAGGCTGGCCGAGGAGAAGGAGGCGAAGAGCAGGCTCCAGCGCGTGTACGTGCCTGTCCTGCGGTTCGCGACCCGGCGCCGGCTGATGAGCGTGGCGATCGCGGCGGTCGTCCTGATCGGCACCTTCGGCATGGCCCCGCTTCTGAAGACCAACTTCTTCGACCAGGGCGAGCAGGAGGTCCTCACCGTCAAGCAGCAGTTGAAGCCCGGTGCGAGCCTGGCGGCGACGGACGTCCAGGCGCAGAAGGTCGAGCAGCTGCTCGCGGACGTGAAGGGCGTCAAGGACTACCAGGTGACGATCGGCTCGTCCGGCTTCCTGGCGGCCTTCGGCGGTGGCACGGACACCAACCAGGCCTCGTACCAGATCATGCTGGAGGACTCCGCGTCGGCGGACGACGTCCAGGACCGGATCGAGGAGGGCCTGGGCAAGCTCTCCGGCATCGGTACGACCACCATCGCGGCCGGTGACGGCTTCGGCAGCCAGGACCTGAGCGTGGTCGTGAAGGCGGCCGACGCGGACGTCCTGCGCAAGGCGGCGGACGAGGTACGCGACACGGTGGCGGGCCTGGACGACGTCACCGACGTCACCAGCAACCTGGCGCAGAGCGTGCCGCGCATCTCGGTGCGGGCCAACTCCAAGGCTGCGGCGGCCGGTTACAACCAGCAGACGCTGGGCGCGGCGGTGGCCGAGGCGGTCAAGGGCACGACGGCGGCCAAGGCGACCCTGGACGACACCGAGCGCGACGTCGTCATCAGGTCGGCGAAGCCGGCGGAGACGCTGGACGAGCTGAAGGCGCTCCAGCTGGGCGCGGTGAAGCTGGGCGACATCGCGGACGTGCAGCTGGTGGACGGCCCGGTGTCGATGACCCGGATCGACGGCCAGCGGGCCGCGACGATCACGGCCCGCCCGACCGGCGACAACACGGGCGCGGTCAGCGCGGACCTGACGACGAAGCTGGACGCGCTGAAGCTCCCGGAGGGCGCGACGGCGGAGATCGGCGGGGTGTCGTCGGACCAGGACGACGCGTTCAAGAACCTGGCGCTGGCGATGCTGGCGGCGATCGCGATCGTCTTCATGCTCCTGGTGGCGACGTTCCGTTCGCTGATCCAGCCGCTGATCCTCCTGGTGTCGATCCCGTTCGCGGCGACGGGCGCGATCGGCCTCCTGGTCGCCACGGGCACCCCGATGGGCGTCCCGGCGATGATCGGCATGCTGATGCTGATCGGCATCGTGGTGACGAACGCGATCGTGCTGATCGACCTGATCAACCAGTACCGCGGCCAGGGATACGGAGTCGTCGAAGCGGTGGTGGAAGGCGGCCGGCACCGTCTCCGCCCGATCCTGATGACGGCGTTGGCGACCATCTTCGCCCTGCTCCCGATGGCCTTGGGCGTGACCGGCGAGGGCGGCTTCATCGCCCAGCCGCTCGCGGTGGTCGTCATCGGCGGCCTGATCACGTCAACTGCCCTGACCCTGCTGCTCGTTCCGACGCTCTACGCGATGGTGGAGCTGCGGAAGGAACGGCGGGCGAAGAAGAAGGCGGCGAAGAAGGCCGACAGGACGGACACCCCGGTGCAGGAGGCGGAGCCCGCGGGCGTCTGACCGTCCGACCCCATGGCGGCCGGGTACCGAACCCCCAAAGGTTCGGTACCCGGCCGTCGGCGTGATCGGGTTCCGTATTGTGTGGCTCGAACTGCCGTACACGGGAAGGGGAATTCGGGCGTGCTGCTGCACAAGGAGGACCCGAAATCGGTCGGCGGGTACAAATTGGTCGACCGGCTCGGCTCCGGCGGCATGGGCATCGTCTACCGGGGCAGATCACGCTCCGGGCGTGAGGTCGCCGTCAAGGTCGTGCACGCCCAGTACGCCGAGGACAAGGTCTTCCGCGCCCGCTTCCGGCAGGAGATCGAGTCCGTCCGCAAGGTGAGCGGCGCCTTCACCGCACCCGTCGTGGACGCCGATCCCGAGGCGGTACGCCCCTGGATGGCCACCCAGTACGTGCCGGGACGCTCCCTCGCCGACCGGATCCGCGAGGGCGGCGCCCTCCGCCCGGCCGAACTGCGCCAACTGGCCCTCGGGTTGGTCGAGGCGCTGCGGGACATCCACCGGGCCGGGGTCGTGCACCGGGACCTGAAACCGGCGAACGTCCTGCTGGCGGACGACGGCCCCCGCGTCATCGACTTCGGCATCTCCCGCGCGGCGGAGAACCACCAGACCCTGACCGAGACCGGCCAGATGATCGGCACCCCGCCCTTCATGTCACCGGAGCAGTTCACCGACGCCCGCAAGGTCGGGCCAGCCTCGGACGTCTTCTCCCTCGGGGCGCTCCTGGTCTTCTCGGCCACCGGACGCGGCCCGTTCGACGCCGACAGCCCCTACATGACCGCCTTCCGGGTCGTCCACGAGGCGCCCGCACTGGACGGCGTACCGCAGCCGTTGCGCGCGGTCCTGGAGCGCTGTCTGACCAAGGAGGCCGCCGACCGGCCCGGACTCGACGTGCTGGCCCTGGAGTTCGCGGCGGTCCTGCCCGAACCCGACCCCGGTGACCCGGGCACCGTGACGCTCCGCCGGGACGTGCTGCGGACCATCGAGGAGACCCACGCCGGTGGTGCCGACCCGGCGGCGCCCACCCGGGCCACGGCGAGGCGTGCACGGGGGCGCAGGGGCCGCCGGGTCCGCCCGGTGCTGGCGACGGTCTGCACCCTGGGCGTGCTGGTCCTGGGGACGGGCTGGTACATCCGGTTCGGACCGGGCTTCGCGGACGACTCCTCGGTGAGCACCGCCCCGGTCGCGGGCTCCCGCTGGTCGGCGGTCCCCAGAGGCTGGCAGCCCTGGCAGACGACGGTGCTGCAGACGGCACAGCGGGGCGAGGTCAACCCGCTGGGCACGGAGAACGGCAACCGGGGCGACTCCACCTGCGAGAGGTACGAGGACGCCGTCTACTGCGCGGGCAGCAGCATCCTGCCCGTACGGCTGGACGGCCTCACCGGCGCCACCGTCTGGCGCTCCTCCCTCGCGACCGCCGCCGAAGGAGGCGGCGAGGGGCGGAACGACTTCGCGCTCCTCGGGGTGCGGGACGGCGCGATGCTCGTCCGGTACGCCGCCTACGCGAACGAGAACACCGTCGACGCGACGACCCGCGTGATCGCCCTCGACACGGAGAGCGGCGAGGAGCTGTGGTCCCGCGAGGTGAACGACACCAACGTCGAGGTGGCCCTGACCGGCGACCTCGTCATGACCACCGACGTCGGCGGCCGACTGGTGACGGCCCGCTCCCCACGCACCGGCTCCGACCGCTGGACCACACAACTGCCTGACGGCACCTACTGCACGTTCACCACCGTCGGCACCGGCCTGTACGCGCACTGCCTCCCGATGACGGACGACCCCCGGACCGCCGACATCATCCGGCTGGACCTGTCCGACGGCTCGGTGGTCCGGCCGTTCAAGGTCCCGTACCAGACGGCCCTGCTCGGTGCCGCCGGCGGCAAACTGGTCGTCCTGGCGGCGGGAACCGACGGACAGGCGTCCGCCGAGGACGGGACGTCCGGCACGTTCCTGCTGGTGGACCCGGACACCGGGGCGAGCACCACGACGACACCGGCGAAGCCCTACACGGGCTCGGTGACGCTGGCCGCCGACACCCTCTGGATCACCGGGGCCGACGGCCAGGTGAGCGCAGTGTCCCCGCTGACCGGCAAGCAGCTGTGGACGACCCGGACCGGCGTCGAGCACTCCGGCCCGCCCACCTACGACGCCCGTACCCGCACCGTGTACGCGGCCAGCCCCAGCGGCCGGGTCGCGGCGCTCGACGCGGGCAACGGCACGCTGCTCTGGGAGACGGCCGCGCGCGTCGAGCAGGTGTCGAACGGCGACGCGATCAAGCCCGCGGTGCTGCCGTACGGCGGAGCGCTGATCGCGGCCACCCCGGACGGCACGGTCTTCAGCCTCGACCCCGCGCACCCCGAGCGGAAACCCGTCTCGGGGTGACAGCGGGGCACGGGGCCGTAGGGCAGGAAAGGCTCTACGGCAGCGCCAGCATCCGCTCCAGCGCCAGCTTCGCGAACGCCTCCGTCTCCCGGTCGACCGAGATCTGGTTCACCAGCTTGCCGTCGGCCAGGGACTCCAGGGTCCAGACCAGGTGGGGGAGGTCGATGCGGTTCATCGTCGAGCAGAAGCAGACCGTCTTGTCGAGGAAGACGATCTCCTTGCCCTCGGGCGCGAAACGGTTCGCCAGCCGGCGTACCAGGTTCAGCTCGGTCCCGATGGCCCACTTGGAACCGGCCGGGGCCGCCTCCAGGGCCTTGATGATGTACTCGGTCGAGCCGACGTAGTCCGCCGCCTCCACCACCTCGTGCTTGCACTCAGGGTGGACCAGGACGTTCACCCCGGGGATGCGGGCCCGGACGTCGTTCACCGAGTCCAGCGAGAACCGCCCGTGCACCGAGCAGTGGCCGCGCCACAGGATCATCTTCGCGTCGCGCAGCTGCTCCGCCGTCAGACCGCCGTTGGGCTTGTGCGGGTTGTACAGGACGCAGTCGTCGAGCGACATGCCCATGTCCCGTACCGCCGTGTTGCGGCCCAGGTGCTGGTCCGGCAGGAACAGGACCTTCTCACCCTGCTCGAACGCCCACTCGAGCGCGCGCTCGGCATTGGACGACGTGCAGATCGTGCCGCCGTGCTTCCCGGTGAACGCCTTGATGTCCGCCGAGGAGTTCATGTACGACACGGGCACGACCTGCTCGGCCACCCCGGCCTCCGTCAGCACGTCCCAGCACTCGGCGACCTGCTCGGCGGTGGCCATGTCGGCCATGGAGCACCCGGCGGCGAGATCCGGCAGCACGACCTTCTGCTCGTCGCCGGTCAGGATGTCCGCCGACTCCGCCATGAAGTGCACACCGCAGAACACGATGTACTCCGCCTCCGGCCGCGCCGCCGCGTCCCGGGCCAGCTTGAAGGAGTCGCCCGTGACGTCCGCGAACTGGATGACCTCGTCGCGCTGGTAGTGGTGGCCGAGCACGAAGACCTTGTTGCCGAGCTTCTCCTTGGCCGCACGCGCGCGTGCCACCAGGTCCGGGTCGGAGGGGGAGGGCAGGTCGCCGGGACACTCGACGCCGCGCTCGCTCCGCGGGTCGGCCTCACGGCCGAGGAGCAGCAGGGCGAGGGGCGACGGCTGTACGTCGAGTTCCTGGGTCTGGGCGGTGGTCACGACACGCACCCTTTCTGTTCTGCGGGACTGCCTTTTCGTCGAATTGACGCTATCTATGGTAAGCCCTTCATGTCACTTTGACGAGGTCCATAGCGTCGATGTGACATGAATCCCGCAGCCGGCCCGGAGCCTGTCCACAGGTCGCTGTTCGCGCTTCTGCGCGTGTGCGAGCATGGGTAGAGAGAACGAAAAAGTCAGAACGGTAAGACAGACTCTCGGCCCGGAATGAATCCGCGGCCCCGCCGGTTGCACTCGTCGGCAAGCAGTCTCCGTACAACCCGGGAGAGATGTAGATGTCCGTATCGGACGAGACCAGCACCGTCACCGACGGCATCATCCTGTCCGACGCCGCCGCGGCGAAGGTCAAGGCCCTGCTCGACCAGGAAGGCCGCGAGGACCTCGCCCTGCGTGTCGCGGTCCAGCCCGGCGGTTGCTCGGGTCTGCGCTACCAGCTGTTCTTCGACGAGCGTTCCCTCGACGGTGACGTTCTCAAGGACTTCGGCGGTGTCAAGGTCGTCACCGACCGTATGAGCGCTCCGTACCTCGGCGGCGCCTCCATCGACTTCGTCGACACGATCGAGAAGCAGGGCTTCACGATCGACAACCCGAACGCGACGGGCTCCTGCGCCTGCGGCGACTCCTTCAGCTAGACCACAGCTCGTACAGGAAGGCGGCGCCCCCCTCCGACGGGGGCGCCGCCTTCATCTGTGCCGAGGGTCACCTCTTGGCGAAGTCGCCCTCGGGGATCGCCTGCCCGTCCGCCCCCACGACCTTCCGGTCACCCAGGGGCTCGTCCAGTTGCACGGTCTCGTACGTGGCCTTGGCGAGCATGATGCAGACCTTGCCCTTCTCGGTCGTCGAGGTCACGGTCACCGTCACCTCGCCGTTCTCCTCCACCGAGGCCGAGTACTCGCTGCACACCCCGCCCCAGAAGCCCACGGTCAGCGCCTTGCCGTCGTCGGCGACCGTGTAGCCCTCGATCTTCATGTCACGCGTCGTCGTCCCGGACGTCGGCTCCTGGCCGGGCGCGGTCGGCGTGGGCGTCGGAGACGGCTCCGCACTCGACTCCGCCCCGGCCAGATACTTCGGGTCGACCGCCGGATACGTCACCGTGAAGCCCTCGCCGGCACCCTCCGCCCGTACCTCGAACAGCCACGACGGCACCAGCGCCGGCTGCCCGGACACGGAGTGCGAGGCCAGCCCGAACACCGCCTTGTCGACGGTGAGCGACTCCTTCGCCCGCGTCGTCGTACCGCACGGCGCCTCCAGGCGGTCCTTCAGCGGTACGGGGGTGGCGCAGCCCCCGATGCCCATGCGGGGCTCGGGAGTCGTCACCGCACCGGGCTCGTTGAGCAGGGCCAGCGTCGCCTTGGCGCCCAGCACCGGATACGTGTCGCCCTTCACCGGCGTCGCCAACTGGCCGCTGCCGCCCACCACTTCGCCCTGCGCGCTGACCTGGATACCGGTCGTCCAGCCGTACGTCGGCAGCCCGCCGACCACCGGGTTGGCGTTCACGACGCGCTGGGTGTCCATGAGCTGACCGGCGTCGAGCTTCGCGTCGTCCTGGCCGACCGCCTTGAGGATGGGTGCGGCGGCCTTCTTCGCCACCGCCTCGCTCACCGGCTTCACGGTCGTCTCGTCGCCGGAGTTCTGCGTGCACACGGTCGTGCTCTCGCAGTTGTCGGTGCCGCCGGCGAGATACCGGCTGAAGGACCAGGTCCCCGGCGCCTGCTTGTTCACCCGCAGAACCGGGCCCGTCCCGTCCTTCGCGGCACCGACCAGCCAGCTCTCGGCCTCCGTGACCGGCTTCCCCTCGACGCCGAGCGCCTCGGCCAGCCGGGTCACCTCGGCGGCGGTGATCTCGTCCTTCGCCGTCGAGTACACGGGCGCAGAGGCGGGCCCGGCGGGCAGCGTGCCGTCGGCGCGATAGGTCACGCCGTTCGGGTCGGGCTCGCCGGGCGCGATACCGCTCGTACCGCCCGTGCCGTCGCCCCCGGTGTAGCCGTCGAGGGCCAGCGCCGGGGGAGTGGTGCCGTCGCCGCCCGGCGCCGCGGTGTTGTCCGTACGGCCGCCGTCGCCCGAGCCGCCGGTCGCGCTGGTGGCGAGGTACGCCCCGCCGCCCCCGACGAGCAGGACCGCGGCGGCGACCGAGGCGACGAGCACCGGGGACCGGCGCGGGGACGGGCGCTCCTCGGCGCCGCTCTCCTCCGGCACGGCCTCGGTGGTGCCGCCGGCGTCGGCCTCGGGGGCCTTGTCGTCGGCGTCGTCGTGATCGGGTCGCTCGGTGTTCACCGCATCGCTCCTTCGGCTCCCAGCTGTCCCGGCTGTCCCGACCGGCCCGGTCCTGTCACCGACAGGCACGGTGGGGTCGTACACCGCGTCCTCTTTACGGGGGACAGCGATGGGACGCAACGGGGGAGCGCGCGGTTCCCTTCGAGCGCTGGTCGGCGGGGTACCGCCGGTCGCCGCCCGTCAGTCGCCGTACTCCGGCATCGCGTCCACCAGCCGGGCCGAGGCCGACGGGACCGTCACTCCATGGATACGGGACGGAGAGACGGGCAGGACGACGACCCGGTCCGGAGCCGCCCAGTGCGGTGCCATCCGGGCGCAGTCGCCGCGCAGGGAGGCCAGGCCGCCTTCGAGGTCGTGGCGCACCTGCTGGACCGGGTTGACCTTGAAGTTCGTCATACCGGAACCGTATGCACCGGATACCCGTCCGAGAAAGATCTACTATCGGGTAGTTTTGCCTGCTACAGCGCGCACGGGCCGACCGGGTAGCGTGAACTGTCAATCCCGCCTCCCCTTGCAGGAGAGTGTCCTCGTCGTGCGTATCGCAGTCACCGGCTCCATCGCCACCGACCACCTCATGACTTTCCCCGGCCGTTTCGCCGACCAGCTCGTAGCGGACCAGCTGCACACGGTCTCGCTCTCCTTCCTGGTCGACAACCTCGACGTACGCCGGGGTGGCGTGGGTGCGAACATCGCCTTCGGCATGGGCCAGCTCGGCACCAGGCCGATCCTGGTCGGGGCCGCCGGCGCCGACTTCGACGAGTACCGCGCCTGGCTGGACCGCCATGGCGTGGACACCGGCTCGGTGCGTATCTCCGAGACGCTGCACACCGCGCGTTTCGTGTGCACCACCGACGCCGACCACAACCAGATCGGCTCCTTCTACACCGGCGCGATGAGCGAGGCCCGGCTCATCGAGCTGAAGACGGTCGCCGACCGCGTGGGCGGCCTCGACCTCGTCTCGATCGGCGCGGACGACCCGGAGGCGATGCTCCGCCACACCGAGGAGTGCCGCACCCGGTCCATCCCGTTCGCCGCGGACTTCTCCCAGCAGATCGCCCGTATGGGCGGCGACGACATCAAGGTCCTGCTGGAGGGCGCCGCGTACCTCTTCTCGAACGAGTATGAGAAGGGCCTCATCGAGTCCAAGACCGGCTGGTCCGACAGCGAGATCCTCGGCAAGGTCGGCACCCGGGTCACCACGCTCGGCGCACGGGGCGTACGCATCGAGCGCGCCGGTGAGGACCCGATCGAGGTCGGCTGCCCGGACGAGGAGGCGAAGGTCGAGCCGACGGGTGTCGGCGACGCGTTCCGGGCGGGGTTCCTGTCGGGGCTGGCGTGGGGGGTTTCGCTGGAGCGGGCGGCGCAGGTGGGTTGCATGCTGGCGACGCTTGTCATCGAGACGGTTGGTACTCAGGAGTACCAGTTGCGGCGGGCCAACTTCATGGAGCGGTTCCGTAAGGCGTATGGGGATGACGCCGCGGTGGAGGTTCAGGGGCATCTGGGCTGAGTTTTCGTCTGCGGGTGCGTGGGGGCTGGTCGCGCAGTTCCCCGCGCCCCTTTGGGGCGCGTCTACCTCAACCGGCGGACTAGATATGCCGTTCCTTTTTCTGCCGGTTCCTCGCCTACGTACTCCTGGGCCCTCATTTCGCACCACGCGGGGATGTCCAGGCGGGCTGCCTCGTCGTCCGAGAGGACGCGGATCGTGGCGCCCACCGGGACGTCGCCGATGACCTTCGCCAGCTCGATCACCGGGATCGGGCAGCGCTTGCCGAGGGCGTCCACGACGAGGGTGTCCTCCTCCCGGACCGTCACCGGAATCGGCACGCCCAGCTTCTCCCGTACGGTCGCCACCGCGCCCGGCAGGACGTTCAGGAACCGCTCGACGTCCTCGGCCGGGGTCCCGGCGGGCAGTGACACCCTCACATTGCCCTCGCTCAGTACGCCCATCGCGCGCAGTACGTGGCTCGGCGTCAGCGTGCTGCTCGTGCAGGAGGATCCGGACGAGACGGAGAAGCCCTCCCGGTCCAGCTCGTGCAGCAGCGTCTCTCCGTCGACATAGAGACAGGAGAAGGTGACGACCCCGGGCAGCCTTCGTACCGGATCGCCGACGACCTCCACGTCGGGGACCAACTCCGGCACCCGCGCCCGGATCCGCTCCGTCAGCTCCCGCAGCCGTACCGCCTCCTGGGCCGCCTCGGCCCGTACGGCACGCAGCGAAGCCGCCGCCGCGACGATCGCCGGCAGGTTCTCGAACCCGGCCGCCCGCCCCGACTCCCGCTCGTACACGGGCCCTTGCACCGCGAACCGCACCCCTTTACGCACGGCGAGCAGCCCGACCCCGGAGGGCCCACCCCACTTATGGGCACTGGCGGTGAGCAACGACCAGGGCCCGGCCACCGCCCCCCACCCGAGCGACTGCGCCGCGTCCACCAGCAACGGCACCCCGGCCGCCCGGCACACCTCGGCCACCTCCGCGACCGGCTGCTCGGTCCCCACCTCGTGGTTGGCCGACTGGAGACAGGCCAGCGCGGTGTCCGGCCGTACGGCAGCCTCGTACCCCTCGACAGCCACGGCACCGCCACGATCCACCGCGACCGTCGTCACCGCCCCGCCCGCCGCCTCCCACTCCTCCGCCGAATGGAGCACCGACGAGTGTTCGACCGCTGACACGATCAGGTGGCGTCCGATGCGGCGACGCCCCGCGAGTGCCCCGGCGACCCCGGCGTGCACGGCCCGCGTCCCGGACGACATGAACGTCAACTCATCGGGACGGCATCCAACGGCCTCCGCCGCGGCCTCCCGAGCCGCGTCGAGCAACAACCGAGCCCGTCGCCCCTCCCTGTACAAACGTGCGGGATCGGCCCACCCCTCATCGAGCGAGGCCAACAGAGCCTGCCGAGCAACAGGGTGGAGCGGGGCTGAGGAAGCGGCATCGAAGTAGGACACACCCCAACGCTAAGTCCTCAACAGGGGGCACGTGGTCCCACCTATAGGGGCGCGAGGAACTGCGCGACAAGCCACGACGGCGCAGCACTCGCCAACGAACGGAACCCCCCACCCCATTGGGCGCCCAACCCCTCATCAGACCCCTTCGGGGTGACCCCCGGCGCGTTGGGGACCCTCCCCGCGCGACCCCAAATTGCGTCCAGTAGGGTTTGGTCCGCATAAACATCCAAACCCCTGCCCGACGCAGGGCGGCGACCGACCCCCCAGAAGGCAGGCCGCAGCCAACCCGCGCGGGCGAGACTCTCGGGAAGGCGCTACGTGAGTCCCAACGGCTCCGACCGCTCGCCGCGGCGCCCGATGCGGCGGAAGCTGCTGCAGGCAATGACTGCGGGCCTGGTCCTGGTGACCGCGACCGGTTGCACATACAAGGACTTCCCCCGCCTTGGTATGCCCACCCCCACCACCGAAGAGGCTCCGCGGATCCTCTCCCTGTGGCAGGGATCCTGGGCAGCCGCGCTCGCCACCGGCGTGCTGGTCTGGGGCCTGATCCTGTGGAGCGCCATGTTCCACCGGCGCAGCCGCACCAAGGTCGAGGTACCCCCGCAGACCCGGTACAACATGCCCATCGAGGCGTTGTACACCGTGGTTCCGCTGATCATTGTCTCGGTGCTCTTCTACTTCACGGCACGTGACGAGTCGAAGCTCCTCGACACCTCCAAGAAGCCCGACCTGACGGTCAACGTCGTCGGCTTCCAGTGGAGCTGGGGCTTCAACTACATCGAGAACGTCGAGGGTTCCACCGGCGACGCGAACACCGACGAGAACCTGGCCGCCATTCCGGACCGGTTCAAGAAGGACTTCCCGGCCAACGCCGGCGGTGTCTACGACGTCGGTACGCCCGCGACGAAGAACCCGCAGACCGGGAACCCCGGTCCGACCCTCTGGCTCCCCAAGGGCAAGACGGTCCGCTTCGTCCTCACCTCGCGTGACGTCATCCACTCCTTCTGGGTGGTTCCGTTCCTGATGAAGCAGGACGTCATCCCGGGCCACACCAACGCCTTCCAGGTGACCCCCAACAAGGAGGGCACCTTCCTGGGCAAGTGCGCAGAGCTTTGCGGTGTCGACCACTCCCGGATGCTGTTCAACGTGAAGGTCGTCTCCCCCGAGCGCTACGAGCAGCACCTCAAGGACCTCGCGAAGAAGGGGCAGACCGGTTACATTCCCGCCGGCATCGCGCAGACGAGCCACGAGAAGAACCGGGAGACGACAAACCTGTGAGCATCCTCAACGAACCCCAGGGTGCCGCCGCAGCTGAGGACTCGTACGAGAACGAGCTGCCGGTACGGCGCAAGCAGCCCGGCAACGTGGTCATCAAGTGGCTCACCACCACTGACCACAAGACGATCGGCACGCTGTATCTGGTGACGTCGTTCGCGTTCTTCTGCATCGGTGGCGTGATGGCGCTG
>NZ_JBSFDA010000099.1:0-37863 GCF_053593675.1 Streptomyces sp. NPDC002156
GGCGCGGGGCGGGGCGCCCACACCCCACAAGGAGGTCGGCCCGTGGCCGAGACAGTGACCACTGACATCCTCATCGTCGGCGCCGGCCCCGTCGGCCTCTTCGGCGCCTACTGCGCGGGCTTCCGCGAGCTGCGGACCGTCCTGGTCGACGCCTTGCCGCAGTGCGGCGGCCAGATCACCGCGCTCTACCCGGAGAAGGAGATCCGTGACATCGCGGCCGTCCCCGGCGCCCGCGGCCGCGATGTCGTCGCCGCCCTCAAGGACCAGGCCGACGCGTACGGCCCGACCTATCTGCTGGGCCGGCAGGCCGTCGAGCTGGCCCGCTCGACCGACGGACGCCCGCAGGTCACCCTCTCCGACGGCACCGTGGTCGACGCCGGCGCGGTCGTCCTGACCGCCGGGATCGGCGCGTTCACCCCGCGCACGCTCCCGGCCGGGGAGGAGTTCCTCGGCCGTGGGCTGAGCTACTTCGTCCCCGCCCCGGACGAACACGCCGACCAGGACGTCCTCGTCGTCGGCGGCGGGGACAGCGCGGTCGACTGGGCCCTCGCCCTGCATCCGATCGCCCGCTCGGTGACCCTCGTACACCGCCGCGGTACGTTCCGGGCCCACGCGGCGAGCGTGCGCGAGGTGCGCGAACGCGGCGTCGAGATCGTCACGAACGCCCAGGTGGAGGCCCTGTCCGGCGACGACCGGCTGCGCCTGGCCCACCTCAAGGTCGATGGCGAGGACGACGTACGGGTGCTGAAGGTCGACGCGGTCGTGGCCGCGCTCGGCTTCATCAGCAACCTCGGGCCGCTCGCCGACTGGGGCGTGGAGCTGGAGCGGCGCGCGATCGTCGTCGACACCCGGATGCGTACCGCCGTCGACCGGGTCTACGCCGCCGGTGACGTGACCGCGTACCCCGGCAAGGTCCGGCTGATGTCGGTCGGCTTCGGGGAGGTCGCGACCGCGGTCAACAACGCGGCGGTCGCCCTGGACCCCGCGCAGTCCCTGTTTCCCGGCCACTCGACGGAGTCGGCCTGAGCGGGGCACCGGCGACGAGCGGGCCGCAGGAGACCAACTACCGCTACCGGCTACGGGCTCCCGTCGGCCATGTCGAGCGCCGCGATGTAGGAGAACGCCATCGACGACCCCACAGGGCCTCCCGCACCGGGATAGATCCGGCCCGACATCGGGGCCATCGTGTTCCCCGACGCGTACAGACCGGCGATCACCGAGCCGTCGGTCCGCAGGACGCGCGCGTGGCCGTCCGTCCTGAGGCCCCCCTTGGTGCCCAGGTCGGACAGCACGATCGTCGCCGCGTAGAACGGCGGCTTGTCGATCACGCCCAGGCACGGGTTGGGGCCGTCGGTGTGGGCCCCCGCCATCCCCGTGATCATGAGGTCCCAGGGGTCCTCGCCCCGCCCGAACTGCTCGTCCTTGCCGTTGCGGGCATAGCCGTTGAACCGCTCGACGCTCTCGGTGAGCGCGCTTTCGGGTACGCCGATCAGCGCCGCCAGCTCCTCAAGCGTCCCGGCCCGCTTCAGCACACCCGCCTCGATGAACTCGTCGACGTCGAACCAGCCCGGGACCTGCGGGGCGACGGGCAGCCCCGCGAAGGCCCGCTCGTTGTCGAGCTGCCGCTGGTCGAACACCCAGTGCGTGGGAAGGTGCGACACGTCCGAGGCCGTGTGCGCCCGGAGCATCTCGTGACCGGCCCGGTCGTACGGGAGCCGCTCGTTCATATAGCGCTGCCCGGCCGCGTTGACCCAGATGCCGCTCCACACCGACGTGTAGAACACCGGGCGCGTACGGGGTACGACCAGGCCCGGCGCGTACCACGCCTCGTCGAGCAGGTCGGTCGCCGCGCCGACGGCGATGCCCGCGGTGAGCGCGTCGCCGGTGTTTCCCGGGCAGCCCTGGGTCCACTCGTCGCCGACCCCGGGCTGGTACCGCTGACGGAGTTCGCCGTTGCGCTCGTATCCGCCCGCCGCGAGGAGTACGCCCCGGCCGGCGCGGAACGTCACGCGCTCGCCCTCCCGCACCGCCTCCACACCGACGACCGTGCCGTCCTCGACGAGGAGTCGCTCCAGCGCGGTGTTCGTCAGCACCGTGCCGTTGCCGGTCTCCGTGAACGCGAGCAGGGCGCGGGCGATGAGGGCCTGCCCGCCGACCATCACCTGGCCGGGGTCGACACCCCAGCGTTCCGTCCAGAGCGGCCTGCGCACCAGGGGCTCCAGGTCGCCGAGTTCGGCACGGTCGATGTCCTGGGGGAAGACGGTGCGCCCCTGCGGCAGGCTCCCGGGCCGCCCGGCGAAGTAGTCGGGCACGCCCTGCCAGACGAACCGGTCGAAGCGCGGATTGGCCTCCAGCTCGTCGATCAGGCGGGGCCCCGCCTGGAGGAAGGCCTCCCGCACGGAGGCCGGCGAGTCGTCGCCGACGATCGCGTCGAGATAGGGGCGGGCGACGTCGGGACCGTCCTCGATGCCGGCCCGCTGCTCGGCGGCGTTGCCGGGGAGCCAGATCCCGGCCCCGGAGTATGCCGTCGTCCCGCCGACGTACTCCGTCTTCTCGATGACGAGCGTGCGCAGTCCGCGGGAGGCGGCGGCGTACGCGCCGACGAGCCCCGCGCCCGAGCCGACGACGATGACGTCGAAGGAACCAGTCGTGTCACCGCTCATGCCAACTCCCCGTCCCGGACCGCGTTCGACGCCGCTTCGAGGTGGGCGAACCCCTGGGCGCTGGCCTCGTCCAGTTCCATGACCTCGACGAAGTGGCCCAGTTCGGCCGTCATGTCGAGATACCCGAACCGGATGCCGCCGCTGTCCCCGTACTGCTTCCAGGTCCTGCCGCTCGCGGCGACGACCGCGGACGCCTCTTCGAAGTCGTCGACGCGGAAGCCCAGATGGTGCAGCGTCGCCGGCACGTCGGGCCTGACGGCGCCCCGGTAGAGGTCTACCGCGCCGCCTACCGGACGGATGATCTCCAGGTTGGTCGGGCCCGCGTTGACCAGGGCGACGTCGATGACCCATTCGTCGGCCGGCTCACCGTCGACCACCACGAAGGGGGCCCTCGGCCCTCCGGCTCCGGCGCTGCCTGGGGGCCGGCCGCCGCCCAGGGACGACTTGTAGTGCCGGACGCAGTCCACCGTCCCGAGCCTCGACTCGAGGTAGGACGCGGCGGCGTCGATGTCGTCGGTCACGTATCCGAGCTGCATGAAATTACGGAAGAGATCGCTCAACGCCCGCATTTCCGGACCCCCTTGTCCTGTGCCGCCCATCGCCGACCGGCACGCGAACCGACTCTTCACCCCGCCGTCCGCGGTCGTCCACCGCACGTCCCATCAGACGGAATCGACGGTTCGCGGCTGCGGGAAGCTGCGCGACGATGCACGGGTGACCCCGTCGATCGACAACCGGCCCGTGCCCGCTCGTGTGACCCCGCGCCTTGACCGGGGCTCGGTCGAGCACCGGCTCATCACGATGCGCAGGTCGGTCGGACACCTCGACTCCTTCGGGCCGATGGACCGGGCACGCCTGGAGAGCGATCCGGCGGCCGGGCTCGTCGTCGAGCGGATCCTGGCACTCCTCGCCGACCTGGCCTTCGCGATCAACAGCCATGTCTCCACGGCGGTGTCGGGCGAGGTCCCGCAGTCGGCCGCCGCCTCGTTCGGCGCGGCCGAGCGGGCCGGGATGATCGACGCGGAACTGGCCGCCGCCCTCGTGCCGCCGGACGGCCCGCACCACGTCCTCGTCCAGCTGCACCTGGACACCGAACCCGAGGAGGTCGCGGCGGTCGTGTCGGCCGCCCTTTCCGGATACGGGGAGTACGTACGGCAGGTGGCCGCCTGGACCGCGGACCAGGCGCCGCAGGGCTGATCCGGCTGGACCGCGGACCAGGCCACGGAGGGCTGACTCAGCCGACCCCCTCGGCTACGGGAGCGACAGCGCGCGAGCCACGACTCGACGGGCGCCGTCGAGAATCCGCCGGGCTCGCTCGTCCGGTGAGACCCCGGCCCGCTGGAGACCGCGCAACGGAACCTCGGCGCTGACGACGACATCGCCGGGCAGCAGCGACACCACTTCCGCCAGCGGAAACTCCCCGTGCCCGGGAACGACCCGCTCGTTCATGGCCTCGTCCAGGTAGTCCGAGGAGATCCCGGGCGCGTGGGGGCCGTCGCTCAGCTGGCAGTATCCGAAGAGCCGCCGGTCGACCCTCCGTATGTCGTCGGGCCCTTCTCCGGCCCGCGCGAGATGGAGCGTGTCCACGAGGATCCGGAGATTGGGCTGGTCGAGCCGCTTCACCAGCCCGACCGCCGCCGCGAGGGACGGCACATGGGAGAGCGGTGTGAACTCGATCAACACGTCCACCCGAGCGGTCCTGGCGACCTGGCAGAACTCTCCGAGAACGTCCTCGACACACCCTGGATCGCGCCGCAGGTCCGGGTCGGGCTCGAACGCACAGGTATTGGCCAAAGGGGCACCGAGTTCGGCGAGAACGTCGAGTCGGCGCCGGAGGTCGTCCAGTCCCGCCTTCGGCGATACGAGGAATCCGTCACCCATGACGACCGGTACACCCGCCGCGTCAAGCCGCGAAAGAGCCTCACGCAGCTCCCTCGGGTCACGGAGGCCAGGGTGATTGACGCTCATACAGACGCTGTCGGCACCACCGGCGACCGCGGCGCCGGCGAAGACCGGCAACGGCTCCTCGCGAAAGGTCAGATGCTCAAGACCCACCGCCGGACGACGCCCCTCGTCCACGCTCAGGTGATCCACGTCCACCCCATCCCACCCACCCCTCCCCGAAGAAGAGGATACTGAAATGAAATCCGGTCAGGCGCCGAGCATGTGCAGCCCGCCATCGACGGCGATCAGCTGCCCCGTCATGAACCGCGCCCCGGGACCGGCCAGGAACACCATCACCGGCCCGAGATCCGTGTCCGGATCACCGAGTTCACCCCGAAGCGGCATACGCGCCCGCAGTTGCTCCTTGAACACGGCGGCAGTCTCCTCGCCCAGGTGCTCCCACAGCCGTTCGGCGTTCCTCGTACTGACCGCGGGCGCCAGGGCGTTGACCGTGACCCCGGACCTCCCCCACGCCGCGGCCACGGACCGGGTCCACGCGTGGACGCCGGCCTTCGCCATCGCGTAGTGCGGCGCCATGGGGTTCCCGCGGATCCCCTCCGCCGACCCGAGGTTGATGATCTGCCCGCCACTGTGCCGCATGTGCGCGAACGCCGCCTGGTTGGTGATGACCGTCGACCGGAGGTTGGTGTCGACGACCAGGTCGAACTCGTCGTCGGACAGCGACTCCGGCGCACCCGGCCACCAGCCGCCCGCCGCGTGCAGCAGTACGTCGATACCGCCCAGCACCGACGCGGCCTGATCGAACGCGGCATCGACCGAACCGCGGTCGCGCACGTCGCACGCCGCCCACTCGCACAGTTCCTTCAGTTCGTCCGGAGGCGGCGTCGTATGGAACAGCCCGACGACATCCGCCCCGGCCGCGACGAACGAGGCCACGGCCGCCGCCCCGATCCCACTGGCCGCCCCGGACACCACCGCCCGCCGCCCGACGAGCGGCAGCCCCGCCTGCGCCCTTGCTTCCGCCACGTCCGCACTCCCTTGTCGCGAGCCTGAGCGCACTCTATCCACGACACAGCGAATTGCGTATACCCAATCCGGATCGATCTATCGGGGCCTAAAGTCCACCGCATGACCGACGACTCCTCCCCCACCTACCTCACCGCGATCCGCACCTCGTACGACACAGTCGCCGCCGACTACGTCCAACTGGTCAAGACCCCGGCGGAGTTGGACCCACTGTCACGCGCGATGCTGACGGCGTTCGCCGAGTCCGTACGGACGGCCGGCCTCGGCCCGGTCGCGGACCTGGGATGCGGACCCGGCAGAGTCGCAGCACACCTGGCAGCCCTGGGAGTGCCCGTATTCGGCATCGACCTCTCCCCGAAGATGACCGAGCTGGCCCGCGACGCCCACCCGGACCTCGACTTCACCGTGGGCTCGATGACAGCCCTCCCGATCCGGGCCAACGCACTCGGCGGCATCCTCGCCTACTACTCCACCCACCACACCCCACCGGACCAACTCCCCACCCTGTACGCCGAGTTCCACCGCACCCTCACCCCCGGCGGCCTCCTGATGCTGGCCGGTCACGCGGCAGTCGACGAGCCGCTGCACCTGCGCCCGGCACAGGGTCACGGTGGCCATCCGGTGTCCTACGAATCCCATCTGATCCCGGCCGAGCGGATCGCCGAGCTGCTGCGGCGAGCGGGATTCGTGGTCACGGCGCGGCTGGTGCAGGGGCTCGACGAGGGAGCGGAGGCGAAGAGGGCGTTCGCCACCTTGCTGGCCCGGAAGCCACACATCACATGTTGAGCAGCCGTCCCGACGATCGCCGACCTTGACGGCCAGGACGACGAGTTCGCCGTCCAGGACTGGTAGGCGACCCGATAGCTGCCGATGCGAAGCCGCCGCCGTGAATCGGAACGCGTACTTCACATCACGCCCGAATCCCGGCCCGCATCCCGCTCGGTGAACAGGTCGGCGAGCAGCCCGGCCATGGTCACGGTCGGGCCGCCCGCAGCCAGAACGGCTTCGGCCTCGCGCGCGAGCAGTTCGTCGACCGCGTCTTCCAGTGCGTTGAAGTCGGCGAGGTGAGCGCGGGCTTCGCGTACGGTGACGGCGCTTTCGTCCATGATGGGCAGCGTATGCGCCAACGTGTACACGGGCGGGACTTCGGTGGGATCATCGCCGCCCGCGTCCACGCCCCGCATCCGGTCGGCTGATCCGGCCGGGTCCTCACGCCGCCGGACGTGGCTCCGGTGTCCTCAGCATCTTGGCGAGGTGGCCGAGCAGTGCCGCGTTGACCAGCCCGGACAGGGCCGCGCCGGTGGAGAAGACCAGGGGGCTCAGCCAGGCGTACGAGGAGTCCCAGTCGGGGGACACCGCCACCGAGCCGAGCAGGGCGAGGATGCTGAGCGGTGCCGTGACGATGAGCGGCCAGATCGCGGCGAACCCGGGGTCCGGCGCCAGGTAGGAGAAGTACAGGAAGGAGCCCACCGCCGCGGCGACCACGGCGAGGTACCCGCGTGCGAGCCAGTTGTCGAAGGCGGGCGTCAACAGGCCCCGAATCCCCTGCGGACGCGGCAGCGGCAGCGAACGCGGGCCGGGCCCCGCCGCACCGGGCGCCGTCCTCGTCGCGAGGGCGCCGATCACCGCGGCGTTCACCAGGGCGCACAGCAGCAGCCAGACGGCCCAGTAGCCGACGGCCAGCGCCTCGATCGGCCAGCTGCCCTGCGTCCCGGGGCCGAAGGGGACGGCGATGCTCAGGAGGGAGAGCGGTGCCGTGAGCAGCATTGGGCTCGCGGCGATTCCGCTGTCCGGGAAGAGGAACATGACCGCGACCGAGGCCGCGAAGACGGCCAGATAGCCACGGGCGGGCCAGTTGTCCGTGGCGAGCGCGAGAATCCGGCGCAGGCGTGGCAGTCGGCGCGGGCGGGAGGCGTTCGCCATCTCGGGTCCCTTCGGTTCGGTCCGTGGGTGGTGGTGTTCGGCGTTCTCCACAGTGGACCGAAGGGCGCGTTCGGACATGAGTACGAGTACTCAGCACCGCCTGAGCCTGAGCGGTGCTCCGGGCGAGTGTGCGTACCACCCCTGCCGTGCCGCCTACCGAGCGCTCCTAGACCGACGCCTGGGCGACCCGCTCGGCCACGCCCTTCTTGATCGTCACCTCGACGGTAAGGTTGCCGCCCTTCGCCGCCGCGTCCAGCTCGTCGGCGGTGCACTTCTCCGCCACCTGGGTCTCGGGGTCGCCGCAGATGTCGCCGCCCTGGATCGCCGTGTCGACGGCGACGTAGAAGGGACGGCCGCCGACCTCCAGCTTGCCCGGCGCCAGGTAGGTCAGCGTGCCGGAGACCGTACCGTCCACCCGGTTGTCGACGGTGGCCTTCGTGCCGCCCGTACCGGTGCCGGTGTCCGTGCCGATGGTGCCGACGCTGGCTTCGGGAGTGGCGGCGGAGTCTTCGGTAGACGTGTCGGAAGAGCCGGGAGTGGCCGCACCGGCGTCGCCGCTGGGGTCGGTGGTGGCCTCGCCGGTGGCGCCCGTGCCGGCGTCGGTCGCGGTGCTCGAACCGGACGCGGCGCTGGGCGTCTTGGTCGGGCTGTCGGGGCTGCACGCGGTGAGGAAGAGGGCGGTGGCGGCCAGGAGACCGGCAGCGGCGAGCGTACGGACGCGGATGCTGGTGCGAGTGCTGGTGCTGGTGCTGGTGCTGGTGTGGCTGAAAGACATGTCAGGTTGCCCTCTCGGCGTTGTTTCCCCGTCGTTCTCAACCTGTCAAATGCCGTACGGGGCAAGCCGGTTCGCTGATCGTCCACCCTGTTGCACAGCCTGCATGAACCGCCGTTTTCTGTTACACGTCACCGTTCATCCGCACGCGACGGTGACCGGGACATGCCCACCGGCGTGATAGCGAGTCGGCGGAAGAGTTCGCGGGTCGGGGAGCCGGGTTCGGCGCAGTAGACGATGAGACGTTGGCCGCTCTCGGGGATGTGGAGCACCTGGCACTCGTACTCCAGCCGCCCGAAGGTGTCGGAGTCGATCCGCTTGACGACCCGGTGCCGTACCTCGACGTCGTGGTCCGCCCACATCTCGGCGAACCTCGGTGAGGTGCCGAGGAGTTCGGTGACCAGCTCCTCGATCCCCCGGTCGCCGGGGTGGAGGGCGTAGGCGGCGCGCAGGTCGGCGACGGTCGCGCGGGCGAACGCGAGGGCCGACTCGTCGTCCCAGCGATGGTCGTCGAGCGCCTCGCGGAACATCCAGCGGACGAGGTTGCGGTCGTCCTCCGGCGCCCGCGCGATGCTGCTGATGAGGTGGGCCGCCAGGGCGTTCCAGGCGAGGAGGTCGTACTTCGCGTCGACGACGTAGGCCGGCACCTCCGGCATGCTGTCGAGGAGGCACCGGACCGCCGGAGCGAGCCCGCGGACCGGGCCGGCGACCGGAGGCGGGCTCTCACCGGCGACGCGGAAGAGATAGTCCCGCTCGTCACGGGTGAGCAGCAGCGCCCGGGCCAGCGAGGCGAGCAACTGCCGGGACGGGTGCGGGCCACGGCCCTGCTCCAACCGGATGTAGTAGTCGACGGACATGCCGGCGAGCTGGGCGACCTCCTGCCTGCGCAGACCGGGCGTACGGCGGCGCAGACCGTCCGGCAGCCCGACGTCCCGAGGTTGCAGACGGCCCCGGCGCGCCCGCAGGAACGCCGCCAGCTCCTCGCGCAGGATCATGCCCCCATGCTGCCCCACCCCCGAGCGCCGTGGGTGGTACCGCCGATACCAGCCTCACCAGGTCTCTGGTGCCCCGGCCGGGGGCGCCGCAGGGTCGGGGGCATGACACTGACTGCTCTGATCACAGGCGCCAACAAGGGCATCGGCTACGAGACCGCCCGTCTCCTCGGCGAACGCGGGATGACCGTGCTGGTCGGCGCGCGGGACGAGACCCTCGGGCGGAAGGCCGAACTGGCGTTGCGCGAGGGCGGCGTGGACGCCCGGTTCCTCCGGATCGACGTCACCGACGACGCCTCCGTCCAGCGGGCCGCCGACCAGGTGGGCGCCGAGTACGGGCGGCTCGACGTCCTGGTGAACAACGCGGGCATCGTCGGCGACGTCGAGGGCGCCCGCAGCGGCCCGAGCGGCGCCACCCGGGCCGCCCTCCGCCAGGTCTTCGAGGCGAACGTGTTCGGGGTGGTGGCGGTGACCAACGCGTTCCTGCCGCTGCTGCGCAACGCCGAGGCCGCCCGCATCGTCAACGTCTCCAGCGAGGTCGGCTCGCTCACCTTCGCGAGCGATCCGGAGCATCCGCTGTACGGCCTGGCCACGATTCCCTACCCGGCGTCGAAGACCGCGCTGAACATGGTCACGGTGATGTACGCGAAGGAGCTGCGGGACACCCCGATCAAGGTCAACGCCGCCAACCCCAGCCACTGCGCGACCGACCTCACCGGCAACACCGGCTCCCGCACCCCCGAACAGGGCGCCCTGGTGAGCGTCGCCCTGGCCACCCTGCCGCCCGACGGCCCGACCGGCGGGTTCTGGGGCGACGGCGCCCCGGCAGCGGAGGCCGCTCTCCCCTGGTGAACCTCTCGCTGTCCGTCAGCCCTGGACATCAAGAACGGCCGGTACGGCGTCCAGCGCCTGCCGCGCCGACCCCGCCACCCGGATCTCCACTCTCCCCTCCAGTACAACCGTCTCCAAGTCGGCCCCGACCTGCGCGAGTTGGTCGTCGCCGAGCGCGAACACGACCGTACGGCACTCCCCCGGAGCCAGGTCCACGGCCTCGAAGGCGCGGAGTTCGAGAGTGCGCGGCCACACGCTCGTCCGCAGCCGTCGGACGTACAGCTGGACGACCGAACGCCCCGCCCGTTCCCCGGTGTTGGTCACCTCCACCGAACAACTGGCTCCACCCCGGACGATGTTCGGAACGCCGTACTCGAAGCTCGTGTACGTCAGACCGTGGCCGAAGGAGTACAGCGGCTCGGAGTCCTCGTCCACGTACGACCCGTACTCCGTGTCCTTGTGGTTGTAGTAGACGGGGAGCTGGGCCGCCGAGCGCGGGACCGAGACGGGGAGGCGGCCGGTCGGGGCGGTGTGGCCGAGGAGGATCCCGGCGATCGCCTCGCCGCCCCAGGGGCCCGGATACCAGGCCGTGAGCAGGGCGGCCGCGTGCTCCGCCGCCTCCGGGACCGCGTGCGGGCGGCCCTGGATCAGGACGACGACCGTGGGTGTGCCCGTCGCCGTCACCGCGTCCAGCAGGGCGTGCTGGGCCCGGCCGAGGCGCAGGTCGGCCAGGTCGACGCCCTCACCGCAGGTCATCTCCGAGACGATCGTCCGGGCGGCGCCGTTGGCGTCGAACTCCGTGTCCGGCGTACGGGCGCTGCTGCCGCCCAGGACCAGTACGGCCAGGTCGGATGCCGCTGCCGTCGCCACCGCCTCGGGGACGCGGGACAGGTCGTCGCCGGTGAGGGAGCAGCCCTGGGCGTGGCGTATCTCCGTGCCCGGGAGGGCCAGTTGGCGGAGGGCGGCGAGGACGCTGGTTCCTGTGCCGGGGCGTTGGGGGGCCGTGTAGTCGCCGAGCTGGTGGGCCGTGGTGGCGGAGTGCGGGCCGACGACGGCGATACGGGAGACCCGCGCCGGGTCGATGGGCAGCGCGCCCGCCTTGTTGTGGAGGAGGGTGACGGCCGAGCGCGCCAGAGCTGTGCTCAGCGACCGGCCGGCCTCCGGTGAAGGGGGCGACAACTGGGGCGCTGCACCGGGGAGTTCGAAAAGTCCCAGGCGGAATTTCAGCGCCAGCACCCGGGACACGGCCGCGTCGACCACCGACTCCTTCACCAGGCCGCGGTCCACCGCCTCCTCCAGGTGGGTGAAGCCCTGGTCCCAAAGGCTCAGGTCGACACCGGAGTTGAGGGCCAGCGCGCCCGCGGAGACCCTGTCCCCGGTGATGCGGGCGAGGCGGTCCACCGCCAGGCCGTCCGCCATGACCAGGCCCTCGAAGCCCCAGCGGTCGCGCAACAACCCGTTCAGCAAAGGGCCGTTGGCCGAGCAGGGCACGCCGTCCACCTCGTTGTACGCGGCCATCACCGCGGCGGCGCCCGCCCTGACGCCCGCCCGGGCGGCAGGCAGATGGATCTCGTGGAGTTCCCGGGGACCCAGCTCCGACTCGGCGGAGTTCCGGCCGCCGACCGTGGCACCCTGACCCGCGAAGTGCTTGAGGACGACCGGGGCCTTGTCCGGCGCGAACTCCCCCGCCGCTCCGGCGGGTTCGCCCTGCATGCCCCGCACCAGCGCCTCCGTCAGGCGCGCGGCGAGGTACGGGTCCTCCCCGAAGCACTCCTCCGTACGGCCCCAGCGGGGGTCGCGGGCGATGTCCAGTGCCGAGACCAGGGCCAAGTGGCCGCCCCTGGCGCGGAGTTCGGCGGCGGCGTGGGCCGCCGCCCGCTCGTACAGGTCCGGGTCCCAGGTGGCGCCCACCGCCAGGTTGACGGGGAGGACCGTGCCGTCGAGGGCCATGAGGCCGTGCGGTACCTCCTCGACGAACAGGGCGGGGATGCCCAGACGGCTGCGTTCGAGGACGTGGCGCTGGACCAGGTCGGCCAGGACCGGGCCGTCCTCCGCTCCGGCGCCCGTGATGTGGTCGACGCCGGACCAGGCGTCGGCGCGGAGGAGTCCGTACAGGGCGCCGAGGCCTTCGAAACGGTCGGTCTCCTCATGCAGGGCCCGCGTCAGCTCGAACTCGCCCTCGGGGGTGCGGCGGTAGGCGTCCCAGCCGTACATCCGCTGGTTGAGCTGGCCGACCTTCTCGCGCAGGGTCATCCGGGCCAGCAGGTCGGCGACTCGGGCGTCGACCGGGGCGGCGGGGTCGCGGTAGAGGGGGGTCACGTCGGTCACGGGCTCGTCTCCGGGTGCGAGGCGGTGCCCTGTACGAGCCGGGCCAGGGCCACCGCGCCCCGGCTGCCGTCGGGGACCCAGTGGGCCACCAGGCCGAGGGCGGACAGATGCCGGTCCAGGGGTTCGGTCAGCGGGCCGTCCGGGCCGAGCAGGCCGCCCGTCGCCACCAGCGCCTCGCCCGGCGTCGGCTCCAACGCCCGCACGCAGTCGGCGAGATGACCGGCGGCCTCGTCGAGGATGGCCCGCGCGCGGGCGTCCCCCACCCGGGCCGCCTCGGCGACCAGCGGGGCCAACCGGGCCAGCCGGACCGGCGGTTCGCCCATGACAGCGGGGAGGACATGTCGGCGGTAGGCCTCGCGGGCGGACCGGGGCCAGGGGTGGCGGTCGCCGCCCACACCCTCGTAACCCTCATCCGGCAAGGCTTCACTTCCGTACGTCAGAACCTCCTCCGGCACCCCCAACTCCCGCCCCACCAGCGCCGCCAGAGCCGTGTCGCCGCCCCGGCGGTCCGCCATCCGCAGCGCGGACCGGACCGCTTCCCGGCCGATCCAGAAGCCGCCGCCGTCGTCGCCGAGGAGCCAGCCGTCGCCGCCGACCGTCTTCTCGCAGTGGCGGCCGGTGATGCGCATCGCGACGGCGCCCGTACCGGCGACGAGGGACAGACCGTCCGCCGGGGTGTGCGGGGCGGCGGCGAAGGCGGCCTCGATGTCGCTGCAGATCCGGATGCCGTCGCCGGCCGGGATCCCGAGCCGCCGCAGGGCCTCCGTGAGTGCCGTGAGCGCGTTGACGCGGCCGGGTTCGTCGGCCGTACCGGCGGCGCCCGCAAAGCCGCCCGCGACGGCGACGACCCGGAGCCGGGCCCATTCGGGCACCGCCAGGGCGAGGGCCTCGGCGAGGTGCTCGGTGAGCTGCGGTACGGGCACGGTGAGGGCGTTGCCCGGCCCGGCGACGCCCTCACCCAGGGGGCTCCCGTCGGCGGCGGACGCCAGCACCGCGCGCGTACGGGTGCCGCCGGCGTCGAGGCCGACGACGAGGGCGCCGTGCGCGGAGGGACCGTCCTCGGCCCGGCCGGAATCCCGACCCGAATCCTGGTTCAATTCATTGCTCATCGCGCACTATGGTGGTTCATACATTCGCCGAGGACAAGACCCGACTCGCGGCCCGGCGCAGTCACGCACGTCCGAGGAGGACACGTGAGCACTCCCCCCGCCCCCCGTTCCGCTCCCCGCTTCGGCGTCAACTACACGCCGCGCCGGGGCTGGTTCCACTCCTGGTACGACTTCGACCCGGCCCGCGCCCGCGAGGACCTCGACCAGATCGCCGGGCTGGGCCTGGACCACGTACGGATCTTCCCGCTCTGGCCGCTGCTCCAGCCGAACCGCACGCTCATCCGCGCGTCCGCCGTCGACCAGGTGGCGCAGCTGGTGGACGTGGCGGCGGAAGCGGGCCTGGACGTCATGGTGGACGGCGTGCAGGGCCACCTCTCCAGCTTCGACTTCTACCCGGAGTGGACCCGCAGCTGGCACCACCGCAACGTGTTCACGGACCCGGACGCCATCGAGGCACAGGCCACCCTCCTCCGCACGCTCGGCGGCGCCCTGGCCGGCCGCCCGAACCTCCTCGGCCTCCAGCTCGGCAACGAGCTGAACAACCTGGTCGAACACAACCCGGTGACCGTGGCCGACGTCGACCACTACCTGGACACGCTCCTCGCCGCCGCGCGCACCGGACTGGGCCCGGCGGGTGCAACAGGCACTACGGGCCTGGTCACGCACTCCGCGTACGACGCCGCCTGGTACAGCGACGACCACCCCTTCACCCCGGAGGCCTCGGCCCGCAAGGGCGACCTGACGACCGTCCACCCCTGGGTGTTCTCGGCCAACTGCGCCGGCCGCTACGGCCCCCGCTCCCCGCAGGTCCAGCACCTCGCGGAGTACGGGGTGGAGCTGGCCAAGGCGTACGCCGACGACCCCGCCCGGCCCGTCTGGGTCCAGGAGACCGGCGCCCCCGAACCGCACATCCCGGCGGCCGACGCCCCCGACTTCGCCCGCGCGACCGTACGCAACGCCGCCGAGTGCACAGACCTGTACGGGGTCACCTGGTGGTGCTCCCACGACGTGGACCGTTCCCTCGCGGACTTCCCCGAACTGGAGTACACGCTCGGCCTGTTCGACTCCTCGGGCGAGCCCAAGCCCATCGCGCTGGCCCTCGCGGAGACGGTCGCCGAACTGCGCGCCGAACCCCGCCCGCCGGAACCCCGTACGACCGCCCTCGTGCTGGACTGCACCCCGGGGAACCGTTCGATCTCGGGTCCCGGCGGCGCGTACTTCGAGGCGTGGATGCGGCTGCGGGCGGAGGGCGTGCGTCCGGCGGTGGTGCTGGCGGAACAGGCCGAGGACGAGGGGTACTTGGCGGCTCGGGGCATCAAGGAGACAGTCCCACTGGCTCTATGACCCAGCTCACATCCCGCCCGTGCAGCAGATACGGGGCCTGTCACGTCGAGGAGGGGTGACAGGAAGGGAGGAGCGTGTGGATCTGGCAACCGAGTGGAAGCTGGGCGCAGGCCGCGAACAGGTCGGCACCCAGCCCGAGTTGGCGGAGCTGGACTTCCCCGGCTTCGTCGCCGCCCGGTCGGGCGCGCTGTTCCGGGGTGCCCTCGTCCTTACGGGAAACCGTGACGCGGCCGAGGACCTGGTCCAGGAGACCCTGGAGCGGGCCTGCCGGAAGTGGCGCACGATCGCCGCCAAGGACGCTCCGGACGCCTACGTGCGGCGGATCATGGTGAACCTGGCCAACGACCGGTGGCGGAGATTCCGTCGCACGGTCCCGCTGGTTTCACCGGTCCCGCACCAGGACACCGGCGACCGGGCGGCTCCGGGGGACGAGTACGGCCGTGTAGACAGCAGGGACCAGCTGGTCCGGGCCCTGCAGAGGCTGCCGATGCGGACACGGACGGTGGTGGTGCTGCGGTACTTCCACGATCTGTCCGACGCCGAGATCGCGGCCGACATGCAGATCTCGGAAAGCACTGTCCGGTCCCAGCTCGCCCGCGGAATCGGAAAGCTCAGAGGCCAGTTCCCCGCACGCTCCGACCCTTCACCACAGCCACCGCAGCAGCCCACGGAAGGAACCCGATGACCTCGAACGACCCACGGGCGTCCGGCTGCACCGGTAGCACCCCCTTCGAAGAGGAACTGGTGAACGCCATGAACGACTTCGCGAACTCCGCCGACGCCCCGGCCTTCGACGCCGCGGGCATCGTGCGCAAGAGCCGCCGCAAGCGGACCACCACCGCCATAGCGGGCTTCGCCACCGCGCTCCTGCTGGCCGGCGGCGGTACCGCCCTGGCCACTGCGGGCAGCGGCGGTTCGGGCGGGCAGCAGCCCGCCGACCCGGTGGACGCGAACATCGTGCTGGAGGGTAGTACGGGCAAGACCGACTTCAAGGGCCTCAGCCTGGAGTCCGCCAAGGAGCAGCTGGTGGAGCTGGGGCTCAAGCCCGGCACGGTCAAGGAGACGCGCTGCCACAACCTCGGCAAGCCCGACACGATCATCGGGGTCTCCCCGCACAGCCCGACCGCCGTGCCGATCGGCGCCACCATCAACCTGCTGCTCTGCTCCGACTGACCGCGCCCTGAGAGGTCACGTCTCTGTTTCCGTTCCTTTCGGTACCGGCGCCGGTACCGAAAGGAACGGGGGCAGCCGCAGAGGAAGCAGCCTCAGAGGGCGGCGCCTGCCACCAGCACCTCGGCCAGCGCCCGCAGATTGACCTTCCCGCGCCCGTACGAACACAGGGCGCCGCCTTCCGGCAGTCCCGTGTCGACGCGCACCGCGTCCCCGCGCCCGGCCACCAGCGCCGCCCGCAGCTCCGCCTGCCACGGGTACAGCCCGGCATCCGACGTGGCGACCACCAGCGGCGATCCGGCCGCCCGCCGCAGCACGCCCGCGACCAGGGCCGCCTGGTCCACCGGCGCCTCGTTCAGCGCCACGCCCACCGCCGTGGGGTCGAGCGCGCGCACCTCGCTCAGCAGATCCTCGCCGCCCCAGTTCAGCGCGGGATGCGGCGGCGGAAACAGGTCGACGACATAGGCACCGGGCAGCCCGGGAAAGCCACCGGCTCCCGCACCCCGTACGGCCAGCCTGGCCGCGTCGAGCCCGGCCTCCGCGTCCCACGGCCGGACAGCGCCGCCCTCCGCCACCACCCCCGCATACCGCTCCGCCAGCTTCCGCACCCGCCCGGCGGCCTCCCGTACGCGTTCCTCCGGGAGCATCCCGTCGCGCAGCGCCTCGATCACGGCGTTCCGGCAGGCCAGCGTGACCGCCAGGTCCGGTACGGCCACGATCACCTGGTCGGCGCCCGCGGCGAGGGCGAGCCGGGCGCCGGCCGCCTCGCCGTACCGGTCGGCTATCGCCTTCATCTCCAGGGCGTCGCTGACCAGGACGCCGTCGAAACCGAGGTCGTGGCGGAGCAGGTCGTTCAGGATGCGGCGGCTGAGGGTCGCGGGCCGCTCCGGATCGAGCGCCGGGTACACCACGTGCGCGCTCATCAGCATCGGCACGCCCGCGGCCACGGCGGCCCGGAACGGCTCGACGTCGGCGCGGATCTCGTCGTACGACCGCCGGTCGACCGCCATCTCGTGGTGGCTGTCGGTCACCGTGCCGCCGTGGCCGGGGAAGTGCTTGGCGCAGGAGGCGACACCGCGGGCCTCGGTGGCCGTGATCCAGGCGCGCAGATGACGGGCGGCGAGTTCCGGCTCCGCACCGAAGGAGCGGGTGCGGACGATCGGGTTGTCGGGGTGGTGCTGGAGATCGGCCACGGGGGCGTACGAGACGGTGATGCCGACCGAGACGAGATGACCGGCGAGGGCGTCGGCGCAGCGGGCGGTGAGGTCCGGGTCGTCGACGACGCCGAGGGCGTACGAGCCGGGGACCTCGGGGGCGCCCGCGGCGACGAGGTGGCCGATGCCGCCGCCCTCGTTGTCGATGGCGACGAGGAGATCGGGGCGCAGGGCGCGCAGCTCGTCGGTGAGCCGGCGGAGCTGGTCCGCGTCGCGCACGTTGCGGGTGAAGAGGATGACGCCGCCGAGGCCGCGGTCGATGAGCCGCTTGAGGGTGCCCGGGACGCCGGTGGTGCCGTCGAATCCGGCGACGAGACACCGGTGGACGGCTTCGTCGAGATCGACGGGCAGATCGACGGGCAGGTGGTGCTCGGGCTGCTGCATCGACGTCATCGGGGGCCTCTGGGTCTCGTCTCGCGGGGTCTCGCGGGCAGGCTTAGATGATAGAAGTCACCAAAACTCCAGCACAAGGTGAATCAATCAACCAAAACTCTCCGTGGTCATTTGCCCCGCACATGCCCAATACGCCCCACCCCCGCCATGCCCCGGACGTCGCGGGTTCACCCACGCCACCCACGATGCGCGCATGAAACGCACCACCGTCGCCCTCGCCGCACCTCTGTGCGCCCTGCTGGCCACCACGCTTCCCGCCCACGCGGCGGACCGCTCCACCACCGCCGACAGCTACGGCACCAAGGGCTCGTACGCCCCCCAGCAGAACCTCCGCAGCTACCAGAAGCCCCCGAAGGGCTTCGTCCCGGTGTTCACGGAGAACGTCTCCCGGCACGGCTCCCGCGCCGCGACCGACAGCTCGGACGGCGACCTGATCCTCAAGCTGTGGGACCAGGCCGAGAGCGAGGGGCAGCTCACCGCGCGCGGCAAGGAGTTCGGCCCGAAGGTACGGGCCCTGCTCGCCGCCATGTCCGAGGTCGGCTACGGCAACCTCAGCGGGCGCGGCAAGAGCGAGATCGCGGGCACGGCCGTACGCATGGAGCAGCGGCTGCCGGGTCTCTTCGACGCAATCGCCGCGAACGGCGAGAGGATCGACGTCGTCAGCTCCGGACAGGGCCGCGCCGTCGACAGCGGACAGCTCTTCGCCGACACCCTCGCGGCCACGGACCCGGCGCTGAAGCCGCTCATCGGCGCGGCCCGCACCGACAAGGACCTGCTCTACTTCCACAAGGCCGACGGCGGCGCCGCCTACCGCGCCTACATCGCGAACGACACGCGTCTCGCGGCCACCCTGAAGTCGATCACCGACCAGCCGAAGACCCACAGCGCCGCCTCGGACGTACTGCGGAAGATCTTCACGCGGTCCTTCACGCAGCGCATCGTCGACGGAGAGTTCTCGTCGATCGGCAGCGCGGTGGACGCGGCCGAGGCGGTCTACAACCTGTACGGCATCGCCCCGGCGATGAGCGACGAGAGCCCCGACGGCAAGGGCTGGCAGATGAACCGGTACATCTCCCAGCAGGACGCCGCCTGGTTCGGGTACCTGAGCGACGCCGAGGACTTCTACGAGAAGGGTCCCGGCTTCGCCGACAGCGACATCACGTACAAGATGGCGGACGTTCTGCTCGACGACTTCTTCAAGAAGGCCGAGGGAGCCGAGAGCGGCACCAACACCCTCGGCGCCGAACTGCGCTTCACGCACGCCGAGGAGATCATCCCGCTGGCCGCGCTGATGGGCCTGCCGGGCAGTACGCAGGGGGTGACCGCCGCCAAGCCGTACACGTACGCGAGCAACCCGTGGCGGGGCGCGGCCGTGGCGCCGATGGCCTCGAACATCCAGTGGGACGTGTTCCGCAAGGGCGACACCACACTCGTACGCATGCTCTACAACGAGAAGGAGACCGCCTTCAAGGCGGGCTGCCGTCCGGTGTCGAAGGGCAGCAAGTTCTACGACCTGGATGAGCTGGAGCGCTGCTTCGGCCGTACTTCTTGACGTACGGCCGAAGGGGCGGGGAATGGGGAACCGGGGACGGATATAGGGGTACCCGGTATCCGTATCCGCCCGCCGGGCTAGCATGGCCCGCGTGACAGCCCGCGCACAGCGACCGCAGCACACGCATCCGCCGTTCTGGTGGGCGCGTGCGTTCGTCGTGCTCGGGCTGCTGGCGGGGGTCGTCGCGATGCACGGCCTCGCGCCGGGCGGCGGAATGACGAGCGGCGCCCATCACGGCAGCGGCCACCACCAGGCCGAGCCGATGAGCATGCAGGCAGGGCCCGCCGAAGAAACCGTCTGCCACGGCTCCGCCTCCCCCGGCGGCCACGCCCACCACGCGGACGCGACCTGCGCGTCCGGTGCCGTCCCGGCGGGGCACACGTTCCCCGCCCTGACGCCCGACCCGGCCGACGCCCCGGTACTGGCGGACGGTGCCCGCCGTTCCCTGCCCCCGTCACCCGAGGGCGCCAGAGCGCCACCGTCCCTGGCCGAACTCCAACTCCTGCGGATCTAGAGGCACGAGTCCCACCTCGCCTCAATTCCCTTCCCCACAGCAGGAGTTCCAGCATGCGCAAGACCCGCAAGACCCTCGTCGTCATGGCCGCTTCCGCCGCGCTCGCCGTCACGCTCACCGCCTGCGGCAGCGACGACGGCAACAGCAGCGAGAGCAGCGGTGCCGCCGCCGACAGCGCGAGCAAGACCGAGGACCACAACGCCCAGGACGTCACCTTCGCGCAGGGCATGATCCCCCACCACAAGGGCGCCCTGGAGATGGCGGAGGAGGCGACGGAGCAGGCCTCGTCGGCCGAGGTCAAGTCCCTGGCGGCCCGCATCGAGAAGGCCCAGACAGCGGAGATCGCGACCATGTCCGGTTGGCTGAAGACGTGGGGCGAGGACGTCCCGACGTCGACGGAGTCGATGCCCGGCATGGAGGCGATGCCGGAGATGAACCACGGCTCGGCGGCCGAGGACTTCGACAAGGCGTTCCTCGCCATGATGATCGAGCACCACAAGGGCGCCGTGAAGATGGCCACGGCCGAGAAGGCCAAGGGCACGTACGGCCCCGCCACCGCCATGGCCGACGACGTCATCCGCACCCAGAACGCCGAGATCACCGAGATGAACAAGCTCCTCGGCAAGAGCTGACACCGCGGGTGAGCCGGCCGACGACGCTCAGGTCGGCCGGCTCACCGCCGCCGCCCCGAACAACGCCCCGCGCATCCCGATCCGCTCGTACGCGGCGATCGCGGGCGCGTTGTCCGCGTCCACCACGAGCGCGGCGCGCCCGTAGTCCCGTACGAGCGCCTCCACGACGAACCGGGAAACGGCCGCCCCCAGCCCCCGTCCCCGCGCCCCGGGATGAACGACAACCCCACCCAACAGCCCACACCCGCCCCCGGACCAGGCATCGGCAGCCACAGCGACAAGACCGCCGCCCGCATCACGAACCCCGGCCCAGCGACGCACTCCGACCCGCCCGGGCTGAGCGTGCGAGTGCGGAAAGGAGAGATCGAAGAGCGCACAGGCCTCGCGCTCGTCGGCACGATCCAGCCACCGCACATCAGGGCCAGGGGAAGGCTCGGCGGCCGGGAATCCGGTCTCCATCCACAAAAACGGCGCCAACGGCACAAGCCCCGGCACCCCCGCCACAACGGCCTCGATCAACCGAGCCTCCCCGAACGGCCGATAACTGGGCCCCACCTCGGCCAGCACATCCCGCACAAGAGGAACCACGTCGTCGGCCTCCCCCGCGACCACGACCCGATCCCGCCGGGACAACCCCGGACTGGCCACAGCAACGGCAGCCCCCAGCCGAAAAACCCGCACACCGGGCCCTGGCCGCCCATCGACCCCGCGCTGCTCGGCCCACACAAGATGCGCTGCCATCACGTCACGCTCCGCCCCCACCCACCCAGGGGCGCGGGGAACTGCGCGACCAGCCACAACGCACCCGCACTCGCCCACCCACCCACCGAAACCACACCCCCCTCACCCCCCACCCCCCACAGTGAACCCAATAACCGCCCCACCCCCCTCCCGCCGATTGGCAAACGGCGCCCCACCATGCGCGATAGCCACCTCCCGCACGATCGACAACCCCAGCCCCGACCCAGGCAAGCTACGAGCATCAGCAGCCCGATAGAACCGATCGAACAACCGCAACAGATCCCCCTCCGCAACCCCCGGCCCCCGATCCAGCACCTCCACCCGAATCGCCCCCTGCCGCCCCCGCTCCGCCCCAGTGACCGCGATCTCGATCGGCGCCGTCCCACCCCGGTCGAACTTGGCCGCGTTCTCGACAAGGTTGGAGATCGCCCGCTGAAGCGCCGCCGGCCGCGCGTCGGCGGAGGTGTCCCCGACCACCCGTACGACGACCTCCCGCCCAGTCCGCCGCCGCGCCACCACCGCCACCTCATCCGCGATATCGGCGATATCGAGCCGCTGCTTGGGCTCGGTGTCCGACTGACCGGCCGCCAGATCCACCAACTCGTTGACCAGATCGGTGAGTTCACGCGCTTCGAGGGCGAGGTCGGCGACCAGTTCCTCCCGGGTCGCGGGCGGCAGTTCGTCGATGCGGCGCAGCAGCGAGATGTTCGTACGGAGGGAGGTGAGCGGCGTACGCAGCTCGTGCCCCGCGTCCTGGACCAGCCGCCGCTGGTCCTCCTCCGACTGCGCGAGCCGACCGAGCATGCGGTCGAAGGACCGGCCCAGCCGCCCCACCTCGTCGGACCCGGTGACCGGCACCTGGATACCGAGCCGACGCGTCCGGGCGACATCCTCCGCGGCGGACGCGAGGATCCGCAGCCGGTGCGTGATCCGCCGGGCCAGCCACCACCCGAACAGCCCGGCCGCGACGACGACCGCGACGACCATCAGGATCGTCCGCTGCTGAAGCTCGCGGAGCAGATCCTCCGTGTCGCTGAACTCCTGCGCGACCTGCACAGCACCCCGCCCGTCGCCGAGCGCGACGGTCGCGATGCGGTAGACGTCCTGGCCGACCTCGACGTCCTTGTACTGCTCGGCCAGCCCGGGAACGGGCGAGGCGGCGATCCGCCGGTCCTCGGCGGTCACCGGCAGCGCCGGACTACCGCTGTCGACCACCTCACCCCCCGCCCCGAGCACCTGCACATCCGTACGGCTGGGCCGCACGATGTCGTGCCCCGGCTCGGACGACGAGAAGTCCTGCGGGGTCATCGTGTTGTGCCGCACCTCGTCCTGGAGGTCCTGCACGACCTCGGCGAAGGCGGACTGCTGGTCGACCCGGACCAGCCGCGCGGCGGCGTCGTACGACAGGAATCCGACGAGGACCGTCACCCCGGCCGCGACCGCGGCGAAGGACACGGCGAAGGTGGTCCGGAGCGAGGCCAGTCCCGCCCTCCGCAAGGTCACTCAGTCCTCCCGGAGGACGTAACCCACGCCTCGCACCGTGTGGATCAGCTGCGACGCGCCCGGCTCGTCGAGCTTGCGGCGCAGATAACCGACGTACACGGCGAGGTTCTTGGACCCCGGGCCGAAGTCGTAGCCCCAGATACGGTCGTAGATCGTGGAGTGGTCGAGCACGATCCCGGCGTTGCGCACGAGCAGTTCCAGCAGCTCGAACTCGGTCCGGGTCAGCTCCAGCTCCCGTGCCCCGCGCCACACCCGCCGCGCCTGGAGATCCATCCGCAGCCCGGCGGCGGCGAGCTGCCGCTCGGGAACGGCGGGTTCCTTCGCCACGTGCGAGGCGCGTACGTCGGCCGAGGCGGCGCCCCTGGCAGGGCGCTGCTCACCGATGCCCGTGCGGCGCAGCAGCGCCCGGAGCCGGGCGAAGACCTCCTCGACGTCGAACGGCTTGACGACGTAGTCGTCGGCGCCCGCGTCCAGGCCCGCGATCCGGTCGGCGGTCTCCACGAGCGCGGTGAGCATCAGGATCGGCGTACGGTCCCCCTCGGCGCGCAGCACCCGGCACACCTGGAGCCCGTCGATGCCGGGCATCATCACGTCCAGCACGAGCACGTCCGGCGGGGTGCGATGCGCCTGCGCGAGCGCCTCGACCCCGTCGGCGACCGCGGTGACCCGGTAGCCCTCCAGGGTCAGGGCCCGCTCCAGGGCGTGGCGGATGGCACGGTCGTCCTCAGCGAGCAGCACAGTTTGGGACACCCGCCCAGTGTGCCAAGGGGGGCTCTTACTCGCCTCTCACTGTCGGGGTGGGCGGGCGGGAGAGCCAAGGGTCACTGCAACGCCGCCAGCCGCTCGGCGAACGGCACCACAACGGGCCCGGGCGCGGGCACAGCACCCCGCACTCCCGACATCAGGCCCGCCAATTCCCCCGCAGCCCGCTCGATCCGCTCCGGCAGCCCCTCCGCACCCCAGTCCTCAGAGGCCGCGTACACGGCCGTAGGCACCACCACGGCCCGGAAATACGCGAACAGCGGCCGCATCGCGTGCTCCAGCACCAGCGAGTGCCGAGCCGACCCACCGGTCGCGGCGACCAGCACCGGCTTCCCCACCAGCGCGTCCTTCTCCAGCACATCGAAGAACGACTTGAACAGCCCGCTGTAGGAGGCCGAGAAGACGGGGGTGACGACAACGAGCCCGTCGGCCCCCGTCACCGCGTCCAGCGCCTCCGCCAGCTTCCGCCCCGGAAACCCGCTGGTGAAGTTGTGCGCGATCTCCACGGCGAGGTCGCGCAGCTCCACGACCTGGATGTCGACGTCCGCCTGCCGGCCCACCGCGGCGGCCAGCCGGTCGGCCAGCAGCCGCGTGGACGAGGGCACACT
This sequence comes from Streptomyces sp. NPDC002156, assembly GCF_053593675.1. NCBI lineage: Bacteria > Bacillati > Actinomycetota > Actinomycetes > Kitasatosporales > Streptomycetaceae > Streptomyces > Streptomyces sp. NPDC002156. Next base: position 23,983 of record NZ_JBSFDA010000099.1, read on the forward strand.
CAGCCCCGCCGAGACAACGACGAGCCTCATACCGCAGCCTCCTCCTTCTGCTCCTTCTGCGCGGCGGCCAGCAGGGACGCGTGCGTAGGCGCGTCCGGAACGCTCGCAGCCCGCCCCTTGGCGAACTCCTCCCGCAGCACCGGCACGACCTCCTCGCCGAGCAGGTCGAGCTGCTCGAGCACCGTCTTGAGCGGCAACCCCGCGTGGTCGAGCAGGAACAGCTGGCGCTGGTAGTCGCCGGCGTACTCCCGGAAGGCCAGCGTCTTCTCGATGACCTGCTGCGGGGACCCGACGGTCAGCGGGGTCTGGTCGGTGAAGTCCTCCAGGGAGGGCCCGTGCCCGTACACCGGCGCGACGTCGAAGTACGGCCGGAACTCCCGTACCGCGTCCTGCGAGTTCTTCCGCATGAACACATGGCCGCCAAGCCCCACGATGGCCTGCTCGGCCGTCCCGTGCCCGTAGTGGGCGTACCGGGAGCGGTACAGCTCGACCATCTTCTTGGTGTGGTCGGCCGGCCAGAAGATGTTGTTGTGGAAGAAGCCGTCGCCGTAGTAGGCCGCCTGTTCGGCGATCTCGGGCGAGCGGATCGAGCCGTGCCAGACGAACGGCGGTACGTCGTCCAGGGGCCGGGGTGTCGACGTGAACCCCTGCAACGGCGTACGGAACTTCCCCTCCCAGTTCACGACGTCCTCGCGCCACAGCCGGCGCAGCAGGGCGTAGTTCTCGACGGCGAGGTTGATGCCCTGCCGGATGTCCTGCCCGAACCACGGATACACGGGGCCGGTGTTGCCGCGCCCCATCATCAGGTCCACGCGCCCGTCGGCCAGGTGCTGGAGCATCGCGAAGTCCTCCGCGATCTTCACCGGGTCGTTGGTGGTGATGAGGGTGGTGGAGGTGGAGAGGATCAGCTTCTCCGTCTTCGCGGCGATGTACCCGAGCATCGTCGTCGGGGACGAGGGCACGAACGGCGGGTTGTGGTGCTCACCCGTGGCGAACACGTCAAGACCGACCTCCTCGGCCTTGAGCGCGATGGCGACCATGGCCTTGATGCGCTCGCGTTCGGTCGGCGTACGTCCCGTGGTCGGGTCCGGTGTGACATCGCCGACGCTGAAGATCCCGAACTGCATGGTCGCTCACCCTCCAGGTTGTTTACTCTTCAACTATAGCGTCCGCGTGCGACAACCGCGCCCCTTCCCGAGGTATTCCGCAGGCATTCCACCCCGTGCTAGAACTCGACGGAGGGAGATTTCCATATCAAGAGAATGAGGTTCTCGCGATGGCGGATGCACTGAGCCCGACGAGTGCGATGAGAGTCGTGGTGGTCGGCGCGTCCAGCGGACTGGGCCGTTGCGCGGGGATCGACCTCGGCGGCCGGGGAAACCGCGTCGCCCTGCTCGCCCGCAGACACGACCGCTTGGCCGACGCGGCGAAGGAGGCGGGCCCGGACGCACTCGCCATCGCCTGTGACGTGACCGACGAGGACTCCTGCCGGGCGGCGATCGAGGAGGCCGCCGCCGGACTCGGCGGCATCGACGCCCTCGTCTACACGACCGGCATCGGCCCCCTGGCCCCCATAGAGCAGACGAACGCCGACACCTGGCGCAGCGTGATGGACACGAACGTCATCGGCGCCGCCCTGGTCACCAACGCCGCGCTCCCCCACCTCACCGCCTCCGCCGGGACCGCCGTCTACCTCTCCACGGTCGGCGCCTCGATCACCCCCGCCTGGCCGGGGTTCGCGGGCTACCACGTCAGCAAGGCGGCCCTGGAGAAACTGGTGGAGGCGTACCGCGTCGAACACCCGGACGTCGGCTTCACCCGGTTCGTCGTCAGGGACTGCGGCGGCGGAGAGGGAGACTCCCGCACCGAGTTCAACAACGGCTGGGACATGACGTACGCCGCCGAGGTCGTCCCGGTCTGGCGGCAGCGCGGCTATCTCAGCGGCGACCTGCTCGACGTGTCCGAGTTCCTGCGCACGCTGGACGCCGTACTGCGCTGCGGCGGCACCATCCCGGAGGTGACGGTGACGCCGCGCGCGAGCCGGAAACCGTAGGGGAGGTCAGAAGTAGTAGGCGTCCCCGGTGTCGAGGACGAGCACACGCTGCTGGTCGTTGCCCCGGTTGCGGTCCACGACACCGCCGCTCCAGACCGTACCGATCTCCAGCGTCACCTCGGCGGGCATGCCCTGGAGCCGCATCCTCAGCCCGAGCTGCTCGCCCACACCGTCGGCGGCCAGCGCCCCCGTACGGCACACCACCACCCGCGCCCCGAGCCGCGCACACCCGTCCGGCAGCTGCTGCCGGGCGGCCAGCGGGGCCGACCAGGTCAGCCGCACGGTCGCGTCGGCAACGGCGGACGGCCCGTGATTGCGCGGCGTCACCCGCAGATCGATCCGCCCACGATCCAGCGAGACGGACCCGTGATAGGCGAGATCGGCCTCGGGCTCACCGGTGTCGGCCCCGGCGAAGCCCCCGCCCCCGACCACACCGACCGCCATCGCACCGGCCACCAGCCCACGCACCCAGACCCGCATACCCATGCCCACTCCTCGCCCAGAAGACCGTCACCGTCGTCGAAGGGATGTATCCCACCTGACGCGCCCGACAGGCGCCCTCCAACAGGTGACGGTGAACGGAGTGACGGGTGAGCCGACATGCCGGGTGAACGGACATGCGAGGCTGCCCGCATGTCCGTCCTGCGCTCCGTGGCCCTGTTCGTCGTCGCCGCCCTGTTCGAGATCGGCGGCGCCTGGCTCGTCTGGCAGGGCGTACGGGAGCACCGCGGCTGGGTGTGGATCGGCGCGGGCGTGCTGGCCCTGGGCGCGTACGGGTTCGTCGCCACCCTCCAGCCCGACGCGGAGTTCGGCCGCATCCTGGCCGCGTACGGCGGTGTCTTCGTCGCCGGTTCACTGGCCTGGGGCATGGCGGCGGACGGCTACCGCCCCGACCGCTGGGACGTGACGGGCGCCCTGATCTGCCTCGCGGGCATGGCCGTGATCATGTACGCCCCGCGAGGGAACTGAACCGGGACCTCCTCAGCCGAGCGGGTCGGGCGGCAGCAGCCCGAGCTGCCCCAGGAACTCCATCTGGTCGAAGTAGAGCCGGTAGTCGACGATGTGACCGTCCCGGACCGTCGCGATGTCGATCCCCCGGACCCGGACCTCCTTCTGCGTCGCCGGCAGATGCTCGCCGGAAGGCAGCTGGATCGGCCCGGTGTTCCGCCCGGTGAAGTAACCCTCGTCGACGGCCGTGTCACCGATCTCGTACGAGTGCACGGACTCGTACGTCGCCTCGGGCATCGCGTCGGTCATCTGCCGCCAGTACTCGACGATGTTGTCGCGCCCGTGGATCTCCCCGCCGTCGGGGGTGACGGCGACCGCGTCGGACGCGTACAGCTCGGCGACGGCCTTGAGGTCGGGCGTCGTCGTGAGCGCCTCCGTGAGCCGGTCCATGACGTCACGTGCTTCTCCCATGATCCACCTCCGTTGCCGCGGATCACCCACCCCATTTTCCCACCGCTGCCGGGCCCTGGCAGCCCCGCACAGGCCCACCCTCCGGACACCCCGCCACCGGCCGGCCGCCGCCTGCCTATCCTGGGCAACGCGAACCCGCACCCCAATCTCACCCAGGCACCTTGAGGAGCAGTCCCATGGCAACCGCCGCCGCCCCGTCCGCCGCCTCCCGCATCGCCGTGGTCACCGGCGCGAGCAGCGGAATCGGTGCCGCGACGGCCCGTCGGCTCGCCGCGGCCGGCTACCGGGTCGTCCTGACGGCCCGCCGCAAGGACCGGATCGAGGCGCTGGCCGAGGAGATCAACGCGAGCGGCGGCCAGGCGGCGGCGTACCCGCTGGACGTCACCGACCGCGAGGCGGTGGACGAATTCTCGTCCGCCTTCAAGACGATCGGCGTCCTGATCAACAACGCGGGCGGCGCACTCGGCGCGGACCCGGTGGCCACCGGCGACCCGGCCGACTGGCGCCAGATGTACGAGACGAACGTCATCGGCACCCTCAACCTCACCCAGGCCCTGCTCCCCGCCCTGACGGCGAGCGGCGACGGCACGATCGTGGTCGTCTCCTCCACCGCCGGGCACGGCACGTACGAGGGCGGCGCGGGCTATGTCGCCGCCAAGCACGGCGCCCACGTCCTCGCGGAGACCCTGCGCCTGGAGATCGTCGGCACCCCGGTCCGGGTGATCGAGATCGCGCCGGGCATGGTGAAGACGGACGAGTTCGCACTGACCCGTTTCTCCGGCGACCCCGAGAAGGCGGCGAAGGTCTACGAGGGCGTGGCCGAACCCCTCACGGCGGACGACGTGGCGGACACGATCACCTGGACGGTGACCCGCCCGAGCCACGTCAACGTAGACCTGCTGGTCCTGCGCCCCCGCGCGCAGGCGTCCAACACGAAGGTCCACCGGGACGTGTGATGACGGACCCGACGGAAGGCACAGAGGACACGGACGCCAAGGCCAGGGACCGGGAGCAGGAACAACAGCTCCTGGCCCTGGAGAAGCAGCGCGAACGCTACGTCTGGTACTACCTCGCGTACTTCCTCTTCGGCATCCACCTGGTGGCGTTCGTGATGATCTACGCGGTGAAGCACGCGAAGTAACTCCCCTGCGGGAGCTGCCGGTTACCGTTACCAGGTGACGGGCAGCTCATACACCCCGTAGACGATGCCGTCGTCCTTGAACGGAATCTTCTCCAGCTCGGCGGCCAGCCGCAGTTCGGGAACGCGGCGGAACAACGTGCCGTAGACCACCTGGAGTTCGAGCCGCGCGAGCGGCTGCCCCAGGCACTGATGAATCCCGAACCCGAAGGCCATATGACGGCGTGCGTCACGGGTGATGTCCAACTTCTCGGGCTCAGGAAAGAGACCGGAGTCCCAATTCCCGGTAGCACCAGGGATGATGACCCCCTCCCCGGCCCGCACAACCTGCCCACCGATCTCCAGATCCTCCAGCGCCAGGCGCCGTTGCCCGTTGTGGACCACCGTGAGATAGCGCAGCATCTCGTCCGCGGCACTGGCGAGAACCTTCGGATCATCGGTGTCACGCACGATCGCAAGCTGGTCAGGATGCTCCAGAAAGGCCAGAACCCCCAGCGCGATCATGTTGGCGCTGGTCTCATGCCCGGCGCCGAGCAGCAACTGCCCCAGCATGACCGCTTCTTGGCGGGTGAGATCACCTGCCTGGAACCGCGCGCCGAGCTCGGAGAGCATGTCGTCGCCGGGTTCGGCGATCTTCCGGTCCAACTGCCGGTCCAGATACTGGAATAGAGCCCCACTGGCGGCCCGCACGGCCTCCGGGGTCACGTCCCGACGCAGCCCGACCTTGCTGTTGCTCTGAAAGAAGTCATGGTCTTCATACGGCACCCCGAGAAGCTCACAGATCACGAGCGAGGGGAGCGGAAGCGCGAGCGCCTCGACGAGGTCGACGGGCTTGGGCCCGGCCAGCATCCGGTCGATCAACTCATCCGTCATCCGCTGAATGGCGGGCCGCAACGCCTCGATCCGCTTGATGGCGAAGGGGGCGGTCACCATGCGCCGGATACGGGCATGATCGGGATCGTCCATGTTCAGGAAGGACGGCGGCGTCTTGGCCGCAACTTCCCGAAACGCCTCGTTGAGATAAGGAAACCCGGCCCGGGTCGTATCGACACTGAGCCGCTGATCACCGTAGAGGGCCCGCTGATCCTCGTACCGAGTGACAAGCCAGTGCGTACTCCCGTCCCACAGCCGCACTTTGGACACCGGCTCCTCGGCATCCCGCTGGCGCAACGCCGGGGGCGGATCGAAGGGACAGGCGGAATCGCGGGGCATGGGGAAGTCTGCGATGGGGGTCGTCACGGCGCCGGCGCTCCTCGTGGTGGGGGGACAAGGACGTGCTGCGCCATCGAATCGCGGCTTCCTGACAATTCCCGGACAGGAACCTGACGGCACGCATCCGTGGCCGAGGTCACATTGACTTATATGCAAATTAGCCCACAGGGGTGGTGATCCTCGATCACCCGAACGGCAGAAGAACTCCCGACCTAGGCTCACGCCACAACCTCAACACGACGGCCCCCGGCCGGGATGGCACTCCCGGCCAAGGGCCTGACCAACACGGAAGTGGAGCTTCCCTGTGGCTGACTGCGAGCCTAGCGCTCACCAGTTCCACCAGTTCATGGACCTCACGGTCCCGGAGTACGCGTACATGTTCGGCTTCTTGCAGGCGGACGGGCATCTAAGGCAAGGGCCCGGAAAGAAGGGTCGGTTGAGCGTCGAAATCAACGTCCGAGACATCGACCTTCTGCGCAAGTTCCAGAAGCTCACGCCGTACTACAGCAGCGTCACAGAACGCACGCGGTCGACGAACTTCGCCGAGACCCAGCACTCAGCCACCTGGAGCCTGTGTTCTCTCGAAGCCAGGACCAGGCTCAATGAACTCGGCCTGCCATACGGCCGCAAGTCAAAGACAATCGGCCCGCCCCACGTCGAGTTCGCGCAACGAGACTATCTGCGGGGCCTCATCGACGCCGACGGATCGGTGGGCTTCACAGGAAAGGGCTTCCCCTTCGTTTCCCTCACCACTGCCAGCACAGACACTGGCGCCTACCTGTGCAGCTACGCAAAGCAGGTCACGGGTGCCGAGCGCCTACTCAAGCGCAACACCCGCGACAACATCTACAACGTCTTCTACACGATGGAGACCGCACAGAACCTGGCCGCCCACCTCTACTACCCGGGCTGCCTGTCCCTGGAGCGCAAGCAGACAGCCGCCGACTCCTTCGCGAACTGGGCGCGCCCTGGCGGCATGAGGGCCGCCTACACGCAACGCCGCTGGAACGAGCGCGAGGACCGGGTCCTACTGGAACTCAACAGCCCGCAGGCGGCGGCAGAAGCGCTCGGCAGAACCGCTCAGAGCTGCAACCTCCGCGCCTGGCGCCTGCGTACCGGCCAAGTCCCCATGCCAAGCGACCAGTAACCCAATGAGTGAGGCCCCCGGTTTCGCCGGGGGCCTCACGTGTCAGCCCTTCACGCAGATGAACTGCTTCAGCTTCGCCACGACCTCGACCAAGTCCCGCTGCTGATCCATCACCCGCTCGATCGGCTTGTAAGCACCCGGAATCTCATCCACGACGCCCGAGTCCTTACGGCACTCCACGCCCCGCGTCTGCTCTTCCAGGTCCTTCGTCGAGAAGCGACGCTTCGCCGCGTTGCGGCTCATACGCCGACCCGCGCCGTGGGACGCCGAGTTGAAGGCCTTCTCGTTGCCGAGACCCTTCACGATGTACGTGGCCGTACCCATCGAACCCGGAATGATTCCGAGGTCCCCTGCACCAGCCCTGATCGCGCCCTTACGGGTCACCAACAGGTCCATCCCCTCGTAGCGTTCCTCAGCCACGTAATTATGATGACAACTGACCTCCGTCTCGAAGGTCGGCTTCGCCTTCTTGAACTCCTTGCGGATCACGTCCTTGAGGAGCGCCATCATGATCGAGCGGTTGTACTTCGCGTACTCCTGCGCCCAGTAGAGGTCGTTCCGGTAAGCGGCCATCTGCGGGGTGTCCGAGATGAAAACAGCGAGGTCGCGGTCGACCAAGCCCTGGTTGTGCGGAAGCTTCTGAGCCACGCCGATGTGGTACTCGGCCAGTTCCTTGCCAATGTTCCGCGAACCGGAGTGCAGCGTGAGCCACACCGCCCCCTCAGTATCGAGCGACACCTCAAGGTGATGATTCCCGCTGCCGAGTGTCCCCATCTGCTTAGCGGCCCGCTCCTCCCGGAACTTCACCGCGTCCGCCACCCCGTCGAACCGCCCCCAGAAGTCATCCCACCCCGCAGTGGCGAGCCCATGAAACCGCCCAGGCTCAACGGCAGAGTCATGCATCCCCCGCCCCACCGGAATAGCCTGCTCCACCTTCGACCGCAGCCGAGACAGATCCCCCGGCAGATCGTTCGCCGTCAGTGACGTCTTGACGGCGGACATCCCGCAGCCGATATCGACCCCCACCGCCGCAGGGCACACAGCCCCCTGCATCGCGATGACCGACCCGACCGTCGCCCCCTTGCCGAAGTGGACGTCCGGCATGACCGCCAGGCCCTTGATCCACGGCAGGGTCGCCACGTTCCGCAGCTGCTGCATCGCGACGTCCTCGACCGACGCCGGGTCGGTCCACATACGGATCGGAACCTTCGCACCCGGCACTTCTACGTACGACATAACGCCCTCATCCCCCAGAAAAACCAACAGAAGTCTCAAATCGCAAAACCGGCGCCAAGGTCAACGAAAAGGGATGCCGGACCGGCGTTCACGGTGGTGCGTGCGATACACATTGTCTGCCGGTGACGCCCCTGTGCGGCAAGCGATTAACCAGCGGGGACACTGGTACCGGCACCGCCCCGCAAAGATCGTTCACATCGTCGAGAGGAAACCGACCGTGCAGCGCAAGGCGTACGTACCCGGTGTCGCCGTGCTCCTCGCGGCGCTGCTGGCCGGCTGCACCGGCGGCTCGGGCAGCGACGACACCGCCGAGGACGCCAAGCCCGGCGACACCGGCACCACGACCGCCGCGGCCCAGCCCGGCCGGTACGACACGCTCCCCGAGCCCTGCGGCGCGGTCAGTCACGACGCCCTCGACTCGCTGCTGCCCGGCATCACGCAGCTCACGGACGAGGAGCAGAAGGAGCAGGCGTACGACGGCGAGTCGACCCTCACCTACAACACGGACCGCAAGGTCGGCTGCCGCTGGAAGGTGGAGTCCACGGACGCCACCGACCATCTCCTCGTCGATTTCGAGCGGGTCGTGTCGTACGACAACTCCGTGAGTGACGACAGCCAGGCGACGGACCTCTTCGCGACCAAGGTCGTGGCCGCCGATCTGCCGGACCCCATCGCCTCCGTCTCCGCCACCCCCACCGAGTCCGCGTCCGCGTCCGACTCCGCCTCGCCTTCCCCCTCCGCCACCCCCACCGACGCGGCCTCCGCTTCCACCTCCTCCACCACCGCCTCCCCTGACGCCGAATCCGCCGCCGCCCTCCAGCCCCGCCTCCTCGACGGTCTCGGCGACGAGGCGTTCCTCGACGACGAGCTGAGCAGCGCCGGTTCAACGGCCCAGCAGCGCACGGTGACTGTGGCGTTCCGCACGTCCAACGTCATCGTGACCATCGAGTACGTCGAGCAGCCGGCGACGCTCGGCACCGTGCCGGACAGCAAGGAAATGCAGGACAGGGCGCGGAAACTGGCCTCCCAGCTCGCCGGCGCGTTCGACTGAGAGGCGCCCTGCGTGACCTCGCGGCGGCCCTCCGCAATGGGTGTGAAGCCAGGCACCGCGCGCCCCTCACCGCGTACCGTGGCCCCTCGGACCCGATCCGACCGCAGGAACCGAGAGCCGCAGGAACCACAGCGCGATGAGTGAAGGAACCATGCACCGACCCGCACAGCGAGACCAGCGAGACCAACGAGACGACCGGCTCGGCCGGACCGCCACCGTGGCACCGAAGCGGCTGCGCCGCGCCCTCGCCGCCCTGGCCACCGTCCCCGTACTCCTCCTCGTAGCCGTCGGCTGCTCCTCCGACTCTGGATCCGACTCCGGGTCGGCCGGCTCCGCCGACAACGCGGCGAAGGACACGGACGCCACCGGTGCGGGCGAGACGGTGAGCGCGTCTCCGACCGTGCAGGCGGCGGCGTACCAGAAGATCCCGGAGCCGTGTACGGCGCTGACGACGAAGACGCTGAAGGAACTTGTCCCGAAGGGTGTGAAGTCGGGGAAGGAGGGTTCCTCCAACGACACGTCCACGCGCGGCAGTTGCTCCTGGACGAGCCTCACCAACAACGGTGTGAAGGGCTCCCAGTTCCGCTGGCTGAACGTGTCCCTGCTGCGCTTCGAGTCGAACGCGACGCGTGGTTCCGGCGACGAGTTGGCGCAGGCGTACTACGAGACCCAGGTGGACGACGCCCAGTCGGTGTCGGGGGCGAAGAACGTCGCCTCGGAGCCGGTGACCGGGGCGGGCGACGACGCGACGTCGGTGCGCTACGACCTGAAGAAGAAGGAAGGCGCCTTCCGGCAGCAGACGGTGGTCGTCCGGGTCGAGAACGTCGTCGTGACCCTCGACTACAACGGCGCCGGGCTCGCCGGCGAGAAGACGCCGAGCGCGGAGAGCCTGTCGAAGGCCGCGGTGAAGGCGGTCAAGGAAGCCGTGGCGAAGGTGTCGTCGACGAACGGCGACGGGGACGCGGCGACCTCCGCCCCCTCCAACTCCCCTTCCTCCTCGGCGAGTTCGTCGGCGAAGCCGAGCGCGTCCGCCTCGAAGTCCGCTTCCACGTCACCTTCCTCTTCGGCAACGAAGAAGAACTGACTTTGTCTCCGCAATACGTACGCCGCACACATGTGCCACCCTGTTGCGCGCAACAGCACGCACAGGGAGGGGAGTACGGGTGTCCGCGCCAATCCAACTGACACGAACGCACCGGGTGCTCATCGGAGTGGTCGTGTTCGGCGCCGTGATCATCGCCGCGATCGGCTTCGCGGGGTCGTACGCGGCCGTCCGTGAACTGGCGATCCAGAAGGGCTTCGGGAACTTCAGCTACGTGTTCCCGATCGGCATCGACGCGGGTATCTGCGTCCTGCTCGCCCTCGACCTTCTCCTCACCTGGATCCGCATCCCGTTCCCGCTGCTCCGGCAGACGGCGTGGCTGCTGACGATGGCGACGATCGCGTTCAACGGCGCGGCGGCCTGGCCCGACCCGCTGGGCGTCGGCATGCACGCCGTCATCCCGGTGCTGTTCGTGGTCGCGGTCGAGGCGGCCCGGCACGCCATCGGCCGCATGGCGGACATCACGGCCGACAAGCACATGGAGGGCGTCCGCCTCACCCGCTGGCTCCTCTCCCCCCTCCCCACCTTCCTCCTCTGGCGCCGGATGAAGCTGTGGGAGCTGCGCTCCTACGACCAGGTCATCAAGCTGGAGCAGGAACGTCTCGTCTACCAGGCCCGCCTGCACGCCCGCTTCGGCCGGGCCTGGCGCCGCAAGGCCCCGGTGGAGTCCCTGATGCCCCTGCGCCTGGCCCGCTACGGCGTCCCCCTCGCGGAGACGGCCCCCTCGGGCCTGGCGGCGGCGGGCATCGAACCGGCCCTGCTGCCACCGGCCCCGGCGCCGCAGCCGGAACTGGAGCCCGCCGTCGCGAAGGCGGTCGCACCTCCCGCCGTACAGAACAACGCGGCGCCCGCCCAGGAGCAGGCGCAGCAGCAGGCGCAGCAGCGCCCCGCGCCCGAAGGCGGCGAACTCCCCCAGGAGCCGGCCTACGCCGAGCCCCAGAACCCGTGGCTCCAGATGCGGGACCCCCGGGCCATCGCGTACCAGGGCGGCTACGACCCGACCTACGACCCGGCCAACGACCCCGCCTACATCCAGTGGATGGAGGAGCAGCAGCAGGCCGAGCAGTACGAGGCCCAGCGGCAGTTCGAGGCGCAGCGGCAGCAGTACGAGGAGCGGCTGCGGTTCGAGCAGCAGGCGTTCCCGCAGCAGTTCGAGGAGCCGCCGGCCTCCGCCCAGGAGGAGGCCCCGGAGCCGTCCCCGGAGGACACCGGTACCTTCCCGATCCCGGCCGGTCCTGGCCGTACCCGTGAGATGGGTGCGGGCGGTGGTCCCCCGGAGCCGACGGAGGAGGACTTCTACCTGGTGTTCAAGAAGTCGATAGACGGCAGCTACCCGACCTCGGGCCAGTTCAGGGGCGATGTGGAGGCGACGTACGGCACCAAGCTCCCGCAGCGCGAGGCCGACCGCATGGTCAACCGTTTCACCAACCGCCACACGGCGGAACTCCAGGAAGACCACATCGCGTAATACCCAGAGGCGCGAGTACGACGGAAGGGGCGCCCGGCACAGGCCGGGCGCCCCTCACGCACAACAGGTACGACCGCCCTACTCCCCGAGGAGAACCCGCACCCGCTCCTGCCCCACCGCGAGGAGCAGGGTGGGCAGCCGGGGCCCGGTGTCCCGCCCGACGAGCAGGTGGTAGAGCAGGGCGAAGAAGGTCCGCTGGGCGACCTTGATCTCGGCGGGAAGTTCCTTGGCCGTGGCGTCGGCGGAGAACCCGGCCTGAACCTTGGGCACGCCGTAGACAAGATGCGTAAGCCCGTCAAGGGACCAATTACTGGCAAGCCCGTCCACGAGAAGCCGCAGCGACTGCCGCCCCTGCTCGTCGAGGGACTTGATCAACTCGGTGTCGGGCTCGCTACGCACGATGGTCCGCTGATCAGCGGGAACCTGAGTATTGATCCAGGCTTCGGCCTTATCAAGCCGAGGCCGAACGACATCCAGCGAAGCAAGCGGATCGGAAGGATCGAGCTCGCTCAGGATCCGCAGCGTCTGGTCCTCGGCACCGGCGGTGATGTCGGCGACGGAGGCAAGCGTCCGGTACGGCAACGGCCGTTCCGTACGCGGCAGTTCGCCCTCGGCGGTACGCACCGCACGCGCGTGCGCGGCTACGTCGGCCGGCAGCGCGGTGCCGTCGGCGACCTTGGCGTCGAGCTTGTCCCACTCGTCGTACAGCCGCTGGATCTCCTGGTCGAAGGCGATCTTGAACGACTGGTTGGGCCGCCGCCGGGCGTAGAGCCAGCGCAGGATCTGCGGCTCCATGATCTTCAGCGCGTCACCGGGCGTGGGCACGCCACCCTTGCTGCTGGACATCTTGGCCATGCCGCTGATGCCCACGAAGGCGTACATGGGCCCGATGGGCTGCTTGCCACCAAAAATCTGCCCGACGATCTGCCCACCGACCTGGAACGAGGAACCAGGAGACGAGTGATCGACACCGGAGGGCTCGAACACAACCCCCTCGAAAGCCCACCGCATGGGCCAGTCAACCTTCCACACCAGCTTGCCGCGGTTGAACTCGCTGAGCAGGACGGTCTCGGAGAACCCGCAGGCGGTGCAGGTGTAGGTCAGCTCGGTGGTGTCGTCGTCATAGGCGGTGACGGTGGTGAGGTCCTTGCCGCACCCACCACAGAAGGGCTTGTACGGGAAGTACCCGGCGGACCCGGAACTCCCGTCGTCCTCAGCGGCGGCCCCGGACCCTTCGGCGGCGTCGACCTCAGCGGCGTCAAGAGCCTTCTGAGACTGCTGAGGCTTCTTGGCAGGGGCCTTCTTGGTCCGATACTGATCAAGGATCGCGTCAATATCCCCGCGATGCTTCATGGCGTGCAGAATCTGCGCGCGATAGGCACCGGAGGTGTACTGGCTGGTCTGACTGATCCCGTCGAATTCGACACCGAGCTGAGCGAGGGCGTCGACCATGGCGGCCTTGAAGTGCTCGGCCCAGTTGGGATGGGCGGACCCCTTCGGCGCCGGTACGGAGGTCAGCGGCCGCCCGATGTGCTCGGCCCAGGACGCATCAACCCCCTCCACCCCGTTGGGCACCTTGCGATAGCGGTCGTAGTCGTCCCAGGAGATGAGATGCCGGACTTCGCGCCCCCGCCGCCGGATCTCGTCGGCGACAAGATGCGGGGTCATGACCTCGCGGAGATTCCCCAGGTGAATGGGCCCGGAGGGCGAGAGCCCCGACGCGACGACCACAGGTTTGCCGGGGGCTCGACGCTCCGACTCCTCGATGACCTCATCCGCGAAACGGGAGACCCAGTCGGTGGTCTCGGTGCTCTGAGCCACGATCGGCACGTCCTCTTTTTCTGAGAGTTCCTCAAGATCAGCCGGTACGGTCGACGACTGACAGCCCCATTCTCCCAGGTCCCCCCAGAACCACGAAAACGCCTTTCCGGGACCCCCTCCAGCCCGTCCGGCGTTTGAGGACGAGGCCGTTCAGCGCGACCTTCCCACCCACCCGCCCCCGCCCTCCCAGCGCCGGCCCGCACCCCCAGCCCGTCCGGCGTTTGAGGACGAGGC
>NZ_JBSFDA010000100.1:0-37459 GCF_053593675.1 Streptomyces sp. NPDC002156
AGCAGCCTCGGCTACCGCAGCCCCGCCGAATACGAGACCGCACTCGCAGCCTGACCACCACACCAATGGTGTCCGTCAAAGCGGAACAAGCTCACCAATCGCGCCAACGGTCGTCTGATACCTGGTGTAGGCGCAGAAGGAGCCTAATATCAGGAGGCAATGGAGGCGGCGTTCGTGAACGTGCAGCTCATGGCCGAAGAGCAGGACACGATCGACAGAGCGTACATCTTGATCAGCATTGCCCGCCGCTGCGCCATCGCTCGTGCCATTCATGGCGCGGGACAAGTTCCTGAAAACCTGTACTACCGTCTCTCTTCGGCAGAGCGCGCCTTCATCAACTCCGCCCGCCACGACCTCGGGCTTACCGAGGTACGTGAAAGCCCGATCCCGCTCGAACTGAGAGAGTTCGACGCCGGCCTGCAACGAGCGCATCGTGACCTTGGCCCGGACTCTCCGCCAGCGCCGAGCGCCTGAGCGACGGGCACTTTGCCACCAGCGTCACGCACACTGCGCACAAGTACTCCTGGCCGTCGGCGACCATCTGCTGGGAACGAAGTGTCAAGCATCTCCCGGGACCAGACAAGCCCCATACGACCTGCTGAGTTACAACTCTCTCTACTGGTTCAAGCCCTCCGCCCATCCGGGCAGAGGGAGGTCGTGAGGGGCAGCTCAGCCGGTGGGGTCCGGCCGGCCTCAGCCGTGGCGCACTTGGGATGGAACAGAACACCACCACGCCACCACGGGGAACCTCGACTCTCTCCCGCTTCACCAGCCTCAGGGGTTGCCGCCTCAGCCCCGGCTTTCGGCCCACGGATCGGACGGGACTCGAAGGGGCCGGGACGTTCCCGGCCTTCGGTCTTCCGGTCGCGCTGGCCCACCGGCTTGCCGGTCGTTGTTGCCACGAGGACGCACACCCCACCGGCCCACACTGCGGGCCGGCGCGGGGACTCGTGGCTCGGGGCTCCGCTCCTGCCTTCGGCCCGCGCCGCCCCGGCCACGGCCCCGCGCCACCATCGTTGCCCCAGGATGCTCCCCGTTTCACACACCGAACGCACCAGGGCCGATGCACCAGGACCGAGCCTGACACCCACCCCACCACGACCCGGCATCACCAGGGCCCCAGACCAGGCACAGCATGACCCCGCAGCGGGTACGCATGATCAGCCACGTACCCGACGAGACGCTTTGTGATCAAAAAGCAGGTGCGCCACGGCTGAGGCCGGCCGGACCCCACCGGCTGAGCCTTGACGGGAAAGAGGTAGCCCTCGGACCGGCCTGAACGAGGTTGCGGTCAGAACGAGCCTCCGGCGGGGGATCGGCCGGCACCGGGGCGGAGGGGGCGCCGTACCCGGCTGCGGGTCCGTAGTGGCGTGCGTGGGGAGCTTCCATCCCGACCGCCATCGACCCAGGCAGAGCCGAGCAGACGCGGCCCAGGGGCGTCAAGGTCGTTCGTACAGTGGCGCGCTCCACCTTGACACCCCTGAACCACGCCCGCTCCACGGTGTGTGGGTCGACGGCGGACGGGACGGAAGCTGGGGTAAGTGGTGGGTTGAGGCGTGGAGCGATCTGTCACCTCGGGGAATATTGCACTTGGCCAGGTCACGACTGCGACCATTGAGGAGTGACTTCAACTCCTCTATGGGTACCGCTAGTAGTCGCGGTGTCGGCGTCGTAGCGACGCTGGTCGCAGGGACCGTTGGCGCTTTGATTACGCAGCGCTGGTCAGACCGTCGTGAAACAGTCGCCTGGCAGCGTGAGCGACAGCGCGAGCGCGAAAGCTGGGCTCGCGAGGACGAGGCCCGCACCTTCGAGCACCGCAGACAGGCGTACGTGGAGTTCTATGAAGCGGTAAAAGCTCTGGCCAGGACCGCCTACGACCATTGCTACGGCTTCACAGAAGAGCCTGAGCTGGAAGAGGGCTGGCAGTCTGATGCTTTCGCCAAGCTCGCGCAGTTGCAGTTCTACGCCGATCGGGCCGTGGCCACTGCTGCTTCCGCTGCCTATGGCGCCGCCTGGTCGTGGGGTCAGTACGGTGTACATGATGCTCCCGACGACCCTAGCTTCCACGAGCGGCAGCAGAAGTTCGACGAGGCTGAGCTTGAGATGCTCCTCCTGATGCGAGAGGGCCTGTCGATTCCGGAAGCTGACGTGTCACTTCCACCTCCTGGCTACAGCTAGCAGGGGGACCAAGGCGGAGACGAAGGTCCGATCAGAAGGTGCCCGTGTCCCTGCCGTGCCCGATCACCCGGGAACTGACGGGGAACCACGGTGGTTGAAGGGCAGCGGACATGAGAACGACCCCCGACCGATTTACCTGGTCAGAGGCCGTTCACCTGCGGAAGCGGTGAGATTCGAACTCACGGTGACATCGCTGCCACGACGGTTTTCAAGATCGATGACAGGTTTGACCCGCCCATCACTGAGACTCCACCGACCCCCATATTGGCGACCTAGTTCCGTATGTCGATGCGCCAGGCCCGACGCTTCTCGTACCTTGGAATGAACAGGAAAGGCATCGGGGGGGGGCCATGGCTGATGACAGTGACGTCCTTATTGAGTTCTGGAAGTCGCAATGTGACCAGGCGCGGCAGGTGGAGAACCAACGCGCGGTCCTGACCAACATCGTGATTCTAGTAGCAGCGGCCGGGCTGGGGTTCATCGCACAACAAGGCCTGCGACCCCCAGTCCTGGTCGTCACGGTTCCCATGACGTTGCTTGGGTCGTACGGGGCATTGGCATGCATGAAGTACCGGGAACGGAATGCTCTACACAACGCACAAGCCGTCAGCCTCCGGAAGAAGCTTGACGCTCTGCACCCCGCTGTTTCTATAGGCGCAGCGTGGGCCGAGGTCCAACGCGATCAACAAGCGAAGTTCCCTCGGCTATTCAGAGTGCGTCTATTCATGCTGTGGGTGGCTCTTCACACCGGCATCGCCATGGGGGGCTGCCTGTTGAGCGTATGGGCACTGATGCTGTAACCGGCCCAGCCACCAACCGCTCGAACCTTCACTCCGGCTCCGCCGTTCTTCCCCGTGCCACAACCGCGCCAGATGGGGCACGGACGACCGGGTGGCAAGGCAGGATGGCGGGGTGGCAGAGCCGATCGGCGTGGGACCGGCACGGCGCGGTGGCAGCCGACATGAGGCATCCTGTCAGGGAAAATGTCAAGAGACCCGTTGATGCCTGACACCACCAGCTGACACCAACAGGCACGGACAACCGCGATCGGCGCCAAACGTCAACGACCGGTCAGTCGAGGTTTCCGGCCGGTTGGCCGACGTCGCTGGCCTCCGGTGATCGACCTGATAAGGATGAGGACCTGAGGTGGCGGTACAGCAGCGAAGTACAGCAACCACAGCAACCGGTCCCGTCCCGTAGCGTCCTTGTAGACCCGGAGTGCGGCCTGTATGACCGTCATTGACCGATCTATATAGAGCTACGGATCAGAATGTTGCAGGCCAGGAACCTCGTGACGGGCGTCGGCACGACGGCTACCCTTCCCTCGTGAACGGCAGAAGCCCATGGATCGCCACCGTGGCCGGATTTCTTGTCTGGTGGGGTCTGGCAACGATGGCGTTCCGACTCTTCGGCATGATCATCGATGACCTGAAGAGTTGGCCGACCTCCGCCGGCATGGCCGCCGTTTCCGTCGCGACAGGAGAACTGTCGGAGCGCTGGCATCGGCGTCGGCGCCGAACGATGCCGCAGACGTCTCCCACTGCAACGACTCCCGAAACAGGCTGCACCACAAGCGCACCAGATAAGGCGGGGAACAGCGGGGAACGACAGTGAGAGCGGCTTAACCTGCAGAGGCCGCAGCCCAGCCGTTCGCCCAGGTCAGCGCTCCAACGGGCCCCAAAGTGCCGCAGCTTCCCAAGCGGAGCGTACGAAGTGGCTTGCCTCACCCGTCCAAACTGAAATCCCCAGGTCAGGAGCCTGGGGATTTCAGTTTGGACGGGTGGCGAGTGGCGATCAAGCGCGGCGGACTCCACGGCAAGCCATGATGAGCGTGTCGCAAAGCATGGCGACTGCCCCAAGTAGTGCGACAGGCCAGATGCTTCCCTGCGGGATGTACTCCCAGGTGATGCCGGCGGTGATTGCACCAGCAAGGGCAAAGCCGGTTCCCGGGAGGTAGCGCAGTGGGATGGTCAAATGGCGACTTGGCACGGGCAGGGTTTCCGGCCCTGAGGCTGGCGTGCGATCCTGGAGTGACATCAGGTGATCTCCTATCTGATGGTTCCCGCCGCTTCCACGGTTCCTAGGCCGAGAGGGAAGCGGCGGGTTGTTGTTCAGGGGTCTGTCCCGTTGCTGCACGAAAGCCTTCAAGGGCGTCCACCAAAGAGACTCATGAGCTTGGTGGCGCAGGGGGCTCGCTGATGGGAGGGCCGGAGACTGTCTTGTGGCAGCTCATACTGCCTCCCGTTGCGAGGACCGGCGAAGGCTCCATGCGAGCTTGGGCACGCTGTTCAGCGTGAGGCGGACGAGATACATCAGGCGAGTACGACGGTGCCGCTCAGCCAGATCGGCCCACTCCGCTCTCCATTCCTCCTGCCACCGGTCACGAGCAGCGGCAGGGAGGAGCTGGGTCCCGACGGAGATGGCTCGCATTCCGAGCATGTTGAACCGAGTGGGTTGGGATTGGCGCTCCGAGTCCCGCACAGAGTCGTTCGCTGGCTGCGGAGTGGCGTCCGGAGTCGGGTCCTGAAGCAGGGAAGCAGCGGAATTCTCGTGCTGAGCCTCACGGATCGCCTGGATCAACGCACCCTTACGCATGCGCGCAGTGCCTTTGATGCCTAGGCCCGAAGCAATCTGTTGCAGCTCAGCCAGCACCATGCCTTCAAGGCCGATACCACGGCGACGCTCGGGGCCAGCAGGGGTAGAAGAGGCAACAGTGAGGCGAGGAGCATCAGCCGGGCGAGGCGTCACAGGACGATTGCGCGTAACAGTTGCGTCCTCTTCACCCCGAGCCTCACGAATGAGCTGGATCAAGATGCTCTTACGCATGCGCATGGCACCCTTGATGCCGAGACCCGAAGCAACCTGTTGCAGCTCAGCCAACGTCCTGCCTTCAAGGCCGCGGCTGCCCGTACGACGGCGACGCCGGGAGCTGGCGCGGTGTGCGGGAGCGGAGGCGTCCTTCAACGGGATGTCCTTGGATTCGTGCATGTGGCAGCTTCAGCTCCCCAGCCCGTCAGTGGCAGGGCGGAGTCGAGCAGAAGCGGCACCGCCCTTGTAAGCCGCGGCCAGCGCCATGCGGGCGGATTCGGCCCCGCTGGTGGTGAAGCGGTAGTAGCGGCGTCGCGGGCGGGGCGGATCGGTCTTCTCGATCTCGCCGTGGTCCTCCCAGAAGGACTCAAGCCATCCCGCTGTTTCAAGACGGGCAAGGATCGGGTGAATCGTGCCTGTGGGCAGACCTGCAGCGTTCGAGAGTTCGAGGCCGTAGCGTGCCTTGGTCGGGGTTTCCAGGAGAGTGCGCAGCACCACTTGGGTCTGCAGGGTCATGCGCGGCGTCTTAGCCATACCAAAAGTCTAGTATGGGGTTGAGCTGCGAACAAACCCTTCCAGGACTTCCAACGTCGCGACGAGTCTCAGGCACTCGACCGGGTGGCTGACCAGCCGAATGACGGCCGACGAAACTAGAGCCAGGGAGATCGGCAGCAGCCCGAACCGCGGCCATATGCCACGGCCAGTGCCGCGACGGCCCTCTCTCTTGCGGAGGGTTCAGTGGCGTCCAGCCTGGTCCTCCCGTCTCACTTACCGTCTCATTCAGCCTCGTTCACGGCCGTTCAGGTGAGACACAGATCCGTCTCCGCACCGACGGCCAGACGCCCATGAACGCAGGTGAACGCCCCCGTACATCACCCAGCACCCCACCACCACAGTTGGAAAGCGTGCACCCAGGAGCGTTCCCGACGTACTGACCCGCGTGCGCCTGCATCGCCTGATCCGCCGTCCGTGCGCCCTGCATTGCGCCGGCTACGTGCCTCCCGCTGGATGTTCGGACGCGAAGCGAACCAACGGGACGGGGACAAGCCGTGGGTGAGTGGACGCAAGGAAAGTGCAGTTGGCCGACGGCAGCTGGAGGCCGCTGTCGGAACAAGAGGCTGAAGGGCACGTCACGTTGCTGCCTCCATCAGGGGGAACTGGACGAAGCGCGGCCAGGCCGAACTGAAGAAGCGCACGAGCAGGCGTCGCAAGAAGTGATTCGCGTGCGGTCCGGGACCTCTAGGCGGTTGTTTGGAGGGGGGTGGTGTCGAAGCTGCACAAGCTCCCGGACCGACGTGGCTCGGGGATCTCTTCTGAGCCACCCCCCTTGGCCGCGCGCTCTCCTTATCGAGACAGCAGACCGACCCAACACTTCGCAGCGTACGGGCCGCCGCTGACATCGCAGCTTCCCAAGCCGAGGACCCAGCAGCTCAGTACGGCCGCGGAATCTCGTGCTCGCCCAACGCAGTCTCGTACCGCGCCAGCAGAGCATCCAGGTTCGCCAGAAGGAGGCCGGCGGAGTCCCGAGCCTCCTCCAGGGCACCTCGCTCACATGCCTCCATCACCTCGGCCACATCGCTCCGGAGGATGCGAAGGGAGTCGCCCTGTACCAGGACCCCGGGGAACCGTCTGCTGGGTATGCGAACCACGGCGTCGTTGCCACCGTCTGTGAACAGTTCGGCCTCAATGCGCTCCATCGGCCCATCCAACCCGACATCACCAGCTGACATCAACGCCCGTGGATGCAGGCGGCTTTGAACGAACACACACGCCAACCCAGTTGAATGCCTTGGCTGTTAGGCGGTACGACCTACTCGAAGGGCGGAGCGACGGCCACGACCATGCCGCTGATTGAGCCCGTATCGGCGGCGGTTGTAGTGGGGTTGATGCCGCACTCCTCTGCGACCGTCGTCGCCCAACAATCCCCCCAGGTCGCAGCCCACTCGCCCGCCAGGTCGCTGCTCGGGTCGAGGTCCTCGGGCTTGCCGGTGATGCCGTAGGCGTCGAGGAGTCGGCGCTCGACTCCGAATGGCTCGCCCAGGGCGAGCGCCGGATATTCGCTGATCCAACGTCTGAGGATCCGTCCGCGCTCGGCGATCAGCCACGCCTCCCCGTCGTTCTGCTCACTGTGGAAGAAGAGTTGAGCTTTGCCGAAGCGCTCGCTCAACTCCCGGCACAGGTCGGTTACATGCGCTGTCTGCTGCGGATAGGGCAGCCCGAAGTACGGTCCCACTACCAGGGTCCACCCCTGCATGGGCGGGATGACGACAACTGTCGAGAACGGCTCCTCCTCGTCGTGCGCCACCTCGTCGATGAGGTCCGCACCGTCGGCCCAAGTGACCTCCCGTGCATCGGCCAAGCCGAGCGCGTCCACCAACTCCGTCTGGTCGACGGTCTCGACCGCGAGCCATGAGAGCCAACAGGCGCGTATGAGTGGTGCGGAATCGGAGGTCCCCATGGCCTGCATCGTAGGGGCGCACGACTAGGTACTTCCGCCCCAGGTCTTGACCTGCTGCGCAGGGAGGTACAGTCTCCGTTAATACGCATTACCTAATACGCATTAACTACCGCGTCGGAGAGGATAAGGCGCCGTGGCACCCAGGAAGCGGCCCGGCCGGACCCCCGCGCCCACCGGACGTACCGCGCGGCCACGGCAGGCCGAGGTGGCGCGGCTTGCGGGTGTGTCCCAGGCGACCGTGTCCCTGGTGCTCTCCCCGAAGCCCGACGGCAAGGGCCCCCTCATCTCCGAGGAGACCCGCCGACGGGTCCTGGAGGCGGCCCGCAGCCTCGGTTACGTACCCGATCCGGCCGCCCGGCGGCTGGCCGCCGCCCGCAACAACCTCCTCGGCGTCTTCAGCTTCACCGCCACGTTCCCCACCGATGTGCGGCACTCGTACTACCCCTTCCTGGTCGGCGTGGAGTGCGAGGCGGCGGCGCTCGGCTACGACCTGGTGCTGTTCACCGGGTCGAGCAGTGGCGGCGCGGGGGCCTCGGGTCCCGATGCCCTGGGGCGGGTCCGGCTCGCCGACGGCTGTCTGTTCATGGGGCGGCACACTCCCCGGGCGGAGCTGAAGCGGCTGGTCGAGGACGGCTTCCCGGTCGTCCACCTGGGCCGCCGCGAGGAGTTGGAGGGTGTCGCGTGGGTGGGTGCGGACTATGTCCAAGCCACCCGTGAAGTCGTGGGCCATCTCGCCGAGTTGGGGCATCGGCGGATCGTTCTGGTCCGCGAGGACGACGACGCGCCCGCCTCGGCTGACCGTCAACGCGGCTTCCTGGAGGGGCTGGAGGCCGCCGGTCTGCCCGCCGGGCCTGCCGCCGTCTTCCGGTCCGCCGATCCGCAGCGGGACCTCACGGCCGAGCGGCTGCGCTCCTGGGCCGACGAAGAAGTGACGGCCTTCGTCGCGGAGGAGACCGACACCGGGGCGGCCTGGCGGAGCCTGCTCTCCGCCGTGCGCGGGGCGGGCCTCGGCTGCCCGGCGGACGTGTCCCTCGCCCTGCTCGGCAGCCCGCCCTCGGATCTGGCGAGCGAGCCCGTACCTACCGGATTCGACATTCCCCGGCCGGAGTTGGGCGCGGCGGCCGTACGACTGTTGGCCTCGCTCGTGGCCGGTGGGGAGGGGACCCGGGAACCGCTCGTCGGTTGTCCCTTCCGGCCGGGGCCTACGACCGGACCGCCCCCGCCCGCCCGTCCCTGAGCACGGTCCGCACAGTCCCCCTCCCCCCACCCGCCCGTGAAGCAGCAGCTAGGAGCAGCGTGATACCCGAAGCGGACATCCTCGTCGTGGGCGGTGGCCTCGGTGGTGTGGCCGCCGCGCTCGCCGCCTGCCGGGCCGGACGCAGCGTCGTGCTCACCGAGGAGACGGACTGGATCGGCGGCCAGCTCACCAGCCAGGCCGTGCCGCCCGACGAGCATCCATGGGTGGAGCGGTTCGGTACGACCGCCTCGTACCGGCGGCTGCGCGAGGAGATCCGGCGGTATTACAGGCACTGGTACCCGCTGCGCGCCGAGGCGCTGGCCCTCACCGACCTCAACCCCGGAGCGGGCCGCGTCAGCAAGCTCTGCCACGAGCCGAGGGTCGCGCTCGCCGTCCTGGAGGGCATGCTCGCGCCCCACCGGGCGGCGGGACGGCTGACCGTACTCACCGAACACCGGCCGGTCTCCGCCGAGTCGGACGGGGACTTCCTGCGGACGGTGACCCTGCGGGACCTGCGGGACGGGACCCGCCGTACCCTCACGGCCCGTTACGTCATCGACGCCACCGAGACCGGCGAGTTGCTCTCTCTCGCGGGCGTCGAGCACGCCAACGGGGCCGAATCGCAAGCCGAGTTCGACGAGTTGCACGCGCCCGACGAGGCCCAGCCCGACAACCAGCAGGGCATCACGGTCTGCTTCGCGCTCTCCCACCACGAGGGCCAGGACCACACGATCGACCGCCCGGACGACTTCGACTTCTGGCGTGCGTACCGGCCTGCCTTCTGGCCCGGCCCGCTGCTCGGCTTCGAGGCGCCCGACCCGCGCACGCTGGAGCCGGTGCCGCGCACCTTCGTACCGAATCCCGAACTCGACCCGCTCGCCGTCTCGGCCGACCAGAGCGCCGACGCCGGCGACAAGGAGCTGTGGGGCTTCAGGCGCATCCTCGCGCGCAAGCTGCACACGCCCGGTGCCTTCGACTCCGACATCACGCTCGTCAACTGGCCGCTGAACGACTACTGGTTGAAGCCGTACGTCGGAGAGCAGGAGGCCGAAGCGCTGCGCGGGGCACGGCAGTTGTCGCTCTCGCTGCTGTACTGGCTACAGACCGAGGCCCCGCGCCCGGACGGCGGAACCGGCTTCCCGGGGCTGCGGATCCGCCCTGACGTGACCGGCACGGCGGACGGGCTGGCCAAGTCGGCGTACGTGCGCGAGTCCCGCCGTATCAAGGCCGTCACCACGGTCACCGAGCACGATGTCGCGATCGACATCGTCGGGCCGTACGGCGGCACCCGGTATCGGGACTCCGTGGGCGTGGGCGGGTATCGCATCGATCTGCATCCCTCGACCGGCGGCGACAACTACGTCGACATCGGGTCCGTGCCGTTCGAGATCCCGCTCGGCGCGCTCGTACCGCGCCGGGTGCGCAATCTGCTGCCCGCCGGCAAGAACATCGGCACCACCCACATCACCAACGGCTGCTACCGGCTCCACCCGGTGGAGTGGAACGTCGGCGAGGTCGCCGGCGCGCTGGCCGCACACTGCGTGGCCGAGGACGTCGAGCCGCAGCAGGTGCAGGCCGAGGAGAAACGGTTCGAGGACTTCGCGCGGCTGCTCGACCGCGACGGAGTGCAGCGCCACTGGCCGGACGTACGCGGCTACTGAACTCCCCTGCACACGGACGGTAAAAGGAGGTGCCCCGACATGAACTCTGCCCACAACCCTGACATCAGCCATGACATGAACACATCCCGCATACGCGTCGGCATCGACGTGGGCGGAACCTTCACCGACGCCGTGGCCGTGGACGCCACGACCCTCGAACTGCTGGGCCAGGTCAAGGTCCCCACCAGCCACCACCACGCGGACGGTGTCGCGCACGGCATCGTCGAGGCGCTCGACCGGCTCATGGAGCAGACCGGCCGCGCCCCGGCCGACATCTCCTTCCTCGCGCACGGCACGACCCAGGCCACCAACGCCCTCCTGGAGGGCGACGTGGCGACCGTCGGACTGATCGGCATCGGGACCGGACCCTCGGCGGTGTTCACCCGCCGCCTCGCCTCCTTCGGCAAGCTCGAACTCACCCCCGGCAAAAGGCTTCCGCTCGTATACGCGCATGTCGCCGACCCCAGCGACACTGCGGCCGTCCGCCGTGCCGTCGAGCAGTTGAAGGACGAGCGGCTGCCTGGCGGAGGCGCCCAAGTCCTCGTCGCCAGCCAGCCGTTCAGCGTCGACCGGCCCGAGGGCGAGCGGGCCGTCCTGGACGCGGCCCGGCCGTACGGGCTGCCGATGACCGCCGCGCACGAGATCACCTCGCTGTACGGGCTGCACAAGCGCACCCGTACCGCCGTGGTCAACGCGGCGATCCTGCCCCGCATGCTGGCCACCGCCGACCTCGTCGACGCCTCCATCACCAAGGCGGGCGTGACCGCGCCGCTGATGGTGATGCGCTGCGACGGCGGGGTGATGTCCCTCGACGAGATGCGCCGCCGACCGCTCCTGACGGTCCTGTCGGGACCGGCCGCCGGAGTCGCGGGCGCGCTGATGCAGGAACGGGTGAGCGAGGGCGTGTTCCTGGAGACCGGGGGCACGTCGACCGACATCAGCGTCGTACGGCGCGGCAAGGTCGCCGTCCGGCACGCCACGATCCTCGGGAAGACGTCGTATCTGAACGCCCTCGACGTGCGCACGGTCGGCGTCGGCGGCGGTTCCATGGTGCGGATCGGAGACGGTCGAATCACCGGCGTCGGACCCCGCAGCGCCCATATCGCGGGGCTGCCGTACGCCTGCTTCGCCTCCCCCGCCGAACTGCGCGACGCCACGGTGGCCACCGTCCGACCCATGGACGGCGACCCCGACGACTACGCCGTGCTCGACGCGGCAGGCGGGCGGTTCGCCGTCACCATGACC
Organism: Streptomyces sp. NPDC002156; assembly: GCF_053593675.1. Taxonomy (NCBI): domain Bacteria; kingdom Bacillati; phylum Actinomycetota; class Actinomycetes; order Kitasatosporales; family Streptomycetaceae; genus Streptomyces; species Streptomyces sp. NPDC002156. Next base: position 11,588 of record NZ_JBSFDA010000100.1, read on the forward strand.
TGTGCGGCCAACGCCCTCGGCCGCGTCCCCGAGGGCGACTTCGCCCACTGCGACCCGGAGACCGCGCGGGCCGCGATCGCGCCGCTGGCCGCCCTGCTCGGCACCGACATCGCGACGGCGGCCACGCGGATCCTCGACGCGGGCACCGCCCAGGTGCAGAAGGTCGTGGACGCCATGATCCGCGACTACCGCCTCGACAAGGACACGGCCGTCGTCGTCGGCGGGGGCGGCGGGGCCGCGTCCGTCACCCCGCACCTCGCCCTCGGCAGTGGCATGGAGGGGCGGATCGCCCGCCACAACGAGGTCATCAGCCCCATCGGCGTCGCCCTCGCGCTCGTACGGGAACAGGTCGAGCGGATCGTGCCCGGCGCCTCGCAGGAGCAGATCCTCGCCGTGCGCGCCGAGGCGGAGCGGGCGGTCGTGGCGCAGGGCGCAGCCGCCGAGGGTGTCGAGGTCGAGGTCACCGTCGATCCGCAGACCAGCACCGTGCGCGCGGTCGCCACCGGGGCCACCGAACTGCGCACCCAGGACCGGGCCCACCGCGCCGACGACACCGAGCGGCTGCGTGCCGCGGCGGCCAGCCTCAAGGCCGACCCGGCGACGGTCCAGGTCCTGGCGGGCACCGCCGCCCACACCGTCTACGGGACGGAGACGCCCCGCCGACTGCGACCGACCCTGCGGCCCGTACGGATCGTCGACATGGACGGCGTCGTACGCCACCACGCCGCCGACGCCCACGTGGAGACCACCACCGTGGCCGGCGCCCCCGAGGTGCTCGCCCGGCTGGTGGGCGAGTCCACCTCGTACGGCGACGGCGGGGTACGCGCTCCCGCCCTGCGGCTGCTGCTCGGCTCCCGCATCGCCGACCTGTCCGGCGTGCTCGATCCGCAGCCGCTGCTGGCGCTGGCCCAGAGCGAGTTGCGGGCGCGTGCGGCGGACGAGCCGGTGGTCGCGGTGCTGGAGGTGCGGTCATGACATCCACCGAACTTCCCTCCGCCGAAAGGGAGTTGACGGACCTCACATCCGTCGACGATGTCGAATGGGGCGTCCGGCTGCTCGCCGCCACGCCCACCCACGAAGGCCGCGACCCCGAGCTGCTGCGCCAATGGGCCCGTACGGCCGACGAGTTCGGGTCCCGGCTGGCCCTCACCCCCGTGCCCTCCTCCACCGCACGCGTGGTCGAGCGGGCCGACGGCCTGGAGCGGATGCTGCTCGCCCGCTACACGTCACGGCCCCCGACGGTCGAGCTGTACACCGACACGCTCGCGCTCGCCGAGGAGTTGGTCGACGCGCGCGGCTGGCGGGCCTGGTATCCGCCGGGCTCGGTGCGGGCCGCCGCGCTCGCCCACGAGGCCGTGCACGCGCACCTGCACCACGGCCCGGCGAAGGCCGCGCTGAAGCAGGCGCTCGGCCACACCGTGCTGCGGCTCGGCCGCTACCGCGTGGCCGGGCATGTCGCCGGTGCCGAAGAGGTCGCCGCGCACGCCTACGCCCGGACCGTCTGCGGGCTCGGTCGCAGCCCCCTGCTCCTCACCGCCGCGCTGCGCACGGCGCTCACCCGGCCCGGGACTCCAGCTCCGAGAAGCCCCGCTCCGAGAAGAGAGAACTGACCATGGGCGTCGTCATCCTCCTCGTCATGGCCGCCGGCGTCGGCCTGATGCTCACCCGCAGACTGCCCACCGCCTTCGCGCTGGTGCTGCTCGCCGTCGTCATCGCCTTCCTCGCCGGGGCACCCCTCACCGGCGAGAACAGCGTGCTGGACACGGTTCTCCAGGAGGGCGCGCCGACCCTGGCGGCCACGATGATCGCGATCATCCTGGGCTCCTGGCTGGGCAAGCTCCTCGACGAGACCGGGATCGCGGGCACGCTCGTCCGCAAGATCGTCGAGTTCGGCGGCGACCGCCCGACCGTCGTCGCCCTCGGCGTCCTCGCCGTGTCCGCGCTCGTCGGTACGGTGACCGGCTCGGCGCCCGCCGCCATGCTCGCCGGGATCATCGGCATCCCCGCGATGATCGCCGTCGGCGTGCCCAAGGTGACGGCGGCGGGCACGGTGCTGATGGGTATCGCCGTGGGCATCCCCTTCGAGTTGCCGCTGTGGCAGTTCTTCTCCACCGCGCTGGATCTGCCGGTCCCGACCGTGCGCGGCTTCATGGTGAAGCTCTTCCCGTTCGCGCTCGTGGCCGCCCTCGCGTTCGTCCTCGTCGAGACACGGCGGCGCGGCACGGAACACGCCTGGTCGCTCAAGTCCGTCGACTCCCCCGACTCCTCAGGCGCGAAGCCCCGTTCACGTCGCCGAGAGCTGGGCGACGCGCCCTGGTACGCGCTGCTCGCCCCCGCCGTCCCGCTCGTCCTCGCCCTGGGCTTCGAACTCGCCATCATCCCCTCGCTGTTGGCGGGCGTCCTGTACGCGCTGGTCACCACGACCCGGCCCGGCGAGATGAACAAGCGGCTGCTGCGCACGCTCTACGGCGGCTTCGAGGTGGCGGCCCCGCCGCTCGTCCTGTTCATCGCCATCGGCATCCTGCTCTCGGCCGTGAAACTGCCGGGTGCCGTGGAGGCGCTCGAACCGCTGATCAAGTCCGTCAGTCCGCAGAACCCGGTGCTGTTCGTCCTCGTCTTCACACTCCTCGTCCCGCTGTGCCTCTACCGTGGCCCGCTCAACGTGTTCGGACTCGGCGCGGGCATCGCCGGTGTCCTCATCGCCGCCGGGATCTACCCCGCGGTCGCCGTCCTCGGCATGGCCACCTCGTACAACCAGGTCTTCGGCGTCGCCGACCCCACCAGCACCCAGACCGTGTGGAGCGCCCAGTACGCGGGCGTCACTCCGCAACAGGTCATGGTCCGCACGCTGCCGTACGTGTGGGCGGTCGCCCTCGGCGGGCTGTGCGTCACCGCCGCCACCTACCTCTGAGTCCCCCCATCCCGTCATTGGAGCCCCCCATGCACGACCCCCATCTCGGCCGGCGCCTCTTCCTGCGCGCCGGCGCCGCGACCGGAGCCGCGCTCACCGTCGGTACGACGCTGGGCGCCCAGCCCGCCGCCGCGGCACCCGGCGGATTCCCCAACTACACCTACAAGGGCACACTTCTGACGGCGTCTCAGCTGAAATACAACCCCACCAACGAGATCATCTTCCCCTGCATCAGGGGGGTTTACGACAAGATCGACTCGCCGCTCGGCCGCTACTACCTGTACTACGCGCCGCACGACCCGCCCGGCGGCATCTGTCTGGCGTACGGGGACTCGCTGGAGGGGCCGTTCACGGAGTACCCGGCGAACCCGATCGTCTCCAACAACTGGGCGGGGCACTACTCCGTCAGCCATGTCTCGTCGCCCCACGTGCTGTGGAACGCGGACGAGAAGGAGTTCTGGCTGTACTTCCACGGCGAGAACTACACGACCCGCCTTGCCCGTTCGGCCGACGGGATCCACTTCACGTACGACAAGGTCGTGCTGTCGAAGTCCATGCTCCCGGCGGGCACCACGGAGACGTCGTACGCCCGGGTCTTCCGCCACGACCTGCCCGCGCGCGGCGCCCGCTACGTGATGCTCTTCATGCTGAACAACACCACCAACCACCGTGACATCCACTGGGGTTGGTCCGCCGACGGCCGCACCTGGACCTTCGACCAGACGGCGCTGATCCGGCACACCGACGTCGACGCGGTCAACGTCGGTGGCCCGCACCTCCTCCACCGGAACAACAGCACGTACGTCGTCTACAACAAGGACAAGTCCAGCGGCGGCGACATCATGATCACCGAGGTCGGCAACGACTTCGGCAAGCGCGCCCACCTCGGGGTCTTCTACAACTCGCACAGCGCGGCCCCCGAGAACGGACGTGCCGCGGCGCCTTCGTTCGGTACCGACGGCGGCGTCCCGTACATGATCTACGAGGCGGGCGAGCGGCTCTCGGGAGCCATCGCGGTAGCCCGGGGCTGACCACAGCTTTCCTGATTCACCCAATTCCAAAGCTAATTGCACCTCTCGGAAGGAACCACCCGTAATGAACCGCCACCTGCGCAGGACCGTCTTCGCCACCGCCGCGCTCACCGCCGGCCTGCTGATGACGGCCTGCCAGAGCGGCACGGACGACAACTCGTCCGGCTCGGCCAGCTCACCCAGCACTTCCAGCTCACCCACCGCATCCAGCTCGCCCAGCTCGTCCGCCACGACCGGAACGGACTCGGCGTCGGGCTCCGACACCTCCCAGGGCACCCAGGCCACCCCGCCCGGCACTTCCGACTCGGACTCCTCCGGGTCCGGTTCCGGCTCCGATTCCGATTCCGGCTCCTCCGGGACCGTCGTCGAGGGCCTCAACGACGGCAAGGGCGTCAGCGGAACCTGGTTCGGCAACGTCTCCTACGTGGCGCCGGGCTCGTACACCGTCTCCGACTCGAAGGGCACCGAACAGCAGTTCTTCACCTCCGAGAACACCAAGATCATCGGCTACGACGACATCTGCGATGCCATCAACACGGGTCCGGGCGGCGAGGGTGGCGTCGAGTGCACCGAGGCCCAGCTGGAGACGGCCGCCAAGAAGGGCTTCAGCGCCGAGGTCGTGATCAGCAAGGGCATCGCGACCAGCATCCGCGACGACAACTGAGCCACACCCGCACGGTGAACCGGTGAACCCGTGAATCGGTGAAGGCCCGGGTCGGCGCGCCGACCCGGGCCGCACGCCCCACGTCACTGCTACGGCTCTCCTCGTTCAGGTGATTTCTGTCCAGTAGGTGACGTAACTGGACCTACTATCCCGTCTCATGACAGAAAGTCAGATGCGGCGGGCGACCGACACCGACGTGGTCATCCTCGGTGCCGGACCCGCCGGGCTCGTGCTCGGCAACCTCCTCCAGGACAGCGGCGTCGACTGCGTCGTCCTGGAGCGTGCCGAGCGCGCGCACGTCCAGACGCGGGCGCGCGCCGGGTTCCTGGCGGCCAACACCGTACGGATCCTGGAGCGGCACGGGCTCGCCGAGGGCCTGCACCGGCATGGACAGGCCCACAGCACCTGCGAGTTCCGCACCCCCGACGGCAGGTTCCGGCTGGACTACAGCGGGCTCGGGCGCGGTGAACGGCACACCGTCTATCCCCAACAGCTGTTGGTCACCGATCTGTTGACGCGGTTCCTGGCCGCCGGCGGGCGGGTCGACTTCGCCACCGAGGCGGTCGCCGTCCTCGACGCCGACACCGACCGGCCCTCGGTGACCGTGCGCGAGGCGGACGGCCGGCCCGGCCGTTGGCACGCGCGGTACGTGGCCGGGTGCGACGGACGGCACGGCGCGGCCCGGCGGTCACTGCCGCCCGGCTCGGTGCGCCGGAACCACCGCGACCACGGCGTGACCTGGCTCGGCCTGCTCGCCGAGGCACCGCCGAGCCTGGACGCCGTCGGATACGCGGTGCACGAGCGGGGCTTCGCCGGGCACATGGCACGCACGAGCGAGATCACCCGCTACTACGCGCAGTGCGAGCGCGGCACGGCGGCCGACGCCTGGTCCGAGGAACGGATCTGGGACGAACTGGACCTGCGGATGCGGGCCACGGAGTACGGCCCGCTGCACCGCGGCCGCATCGTCCAACGAGCCGTCGTCGACCTGGAGTCCGACGTCCTCGAACCCCTCCGGCACGGCTCGCTGTTCCTGGCGGGCGACGCCGCCGCCCTCATCAGCCCGTCCGCCGCGAAGGGCGCCAACCTCGCGATCCTGGAGGCGGAGATCCTCGCCGAGGCCCTCGCCGACGACCTCGTCCGCCACGACTCCAAGGGACTCGCCGCCTACTCCGCGCGCTGTCTGCCGTACATCTGGCGTGCGCAGGAGTTCTCGCACTGGATGATCCGGCTGCTGCACGCCCCGTCCGGCGCCTCGGACGAAACGTCACTGTTCCTCAACTCCCTGCGGCGCTCCCGCATGACTTCGCTGCGGACTTCGCGCAGCGCCCAGGACTGGTTCGCCGAGCACTACGTCGGCATCTGAGACCCCTTTTCCCGACCTTTTTCCCTTTTCCCTTTTTCCTTACGTCTATGAATGAGGATCCCCGCAATGATCACGACGTTGTCGGGCGACACGTCGCGCCTGCTCGCGACGGTCGACTTCGTCAAGGAGCAGGACACCGCCGCCCTGCTCCCGCTCCTGTTCCCCGGGCTCGACGGCCCCGAGCTGCGGACGCTCGTCGAGCACTGCCGTTTCTCGCATGCCGCGCTGCTCGTCTTCCCGTCGGACGAGGCGGAGTTGGGCGCCATGCTCTCCGACTGCGGACTCGTCGCGGCCCTGCCCGCACAGCCGAGTGTCGTCGTACGCGAGCGACTGGCCGTACGGCACCGGCGACGACCGGCCGAGCTGGACGTCGGCATCCTGCGCCCCGCGGTGGCCGGCGCGGACGGCGCGCACCGCATGGTCGAGGTGTTCGCGCTGACCGTGCCGCCGGGCTCCGACCTGGACACGGTCGCCGCGTACGAGCGTGAGCGGCAGCACGAGACGCACGTCGCCTTCGACGTCGCCTCGCCCGACCCGCTGGTGCTGCGCGGCCTGTGCGCGACCTTCGCGCGGTACGGGGCCACCCCGGACGGCGGCGGCTACAACCCGCACGAGAACGGCACGGTCTTCTACTTCGGCGCGCCCGCCGAGGCCAAGGTCGGCTACCGGCGCGTGGAGCTGTACGTCCCCGGCGACCACCGCGACGTACTCGCCGCCCACCTGGACGAGCATCGCGCCCGCCAACCCGCCGAAACGCTCCTGCGCCTGCTGACCGGGGCCTGGACGACCCAGGCACTGGCCACGTTCACGCAGCTCCGGGTGCCCGACGCCATGGACGTCGAGCGAGGGACCGGGGTCGAGGAACTGGCGCGGAAGGTCGGCGCGAGGCCACGGAACCTGTCGACGCTGCTGCGCTATCTCGCGATGCTGGGGGTGGTGACGGAAGCCCGCGACGGCTTCCGGCTCACCGGGTCGGGCGCACTGCTGCGGACCGGCACCCCAGGCTCCATGCGGGCGCTGGCACTGATGTACGGCGGCCCGTTCTACGAGTCCTTCGCCGCGCTCGGGCACACCGTACGCACGGGAGAGGTCGCCTTCGAGCACGTCTTCGGCGAGAACCACTTCGACCACTTCGCCCGCGACCCCCACCTCGCGGAACTCTTCGACCAGTCCATGGCCGCCGGATCCGCCATGTTCGACCCGGTCCCCACGCATCCGGCGCTCACCGCGGCGGCCGAGGCGCCCGCCGGGGCCACGGTGGTCGACATCGCGGGCGGCAACGGGGAACTGCTCGGCCGCGTCCTCGCCGCGCACCCCCGCCTGAACGGGGTCCTGCTGGAGCGCCCGCACGCGGTCGAGGCGGCCCGCTCACGGCTGGCGGAGTCCGGCCACGCCACGAGATGCACCTTCGTTGCCGGCGACTTCGCGGACGTACCGACAGGCGGAGACATCTACGTCCTCTCCCGCGTCCTGCACGACTGGGACGACGACCGCTGCCGCGAGATCCTGCGCCACTGCGCCCGCGCGATGCCGGACCACGCCGACCTGCTCGTCGTCGAACGTGTACTGCCCTCCGACGGCTCGGTCTCACTGGCGACCGCCTGGGACCTCCACATGATGTGCAACGTAGGCGGACGAGAACGCCAGGCCGCCCACTACGACAGGCTTTTCGCCGACGCCGGCCTCACCCTGGTGGACCAGACACCACTGCCCCTGGACGGCCATGTGCTGCACGTCAGAAAGGCCCGGCCCGGTCATGCAGTATGTAATGCATGACAAGGATAGCTAACCCTTACTCGCTGAATGCCGGCGTCCCCTCCGTCGAGGTCTTCCGCCGCCTGCGGACCGACGCCGGCCTCTCGGACAAGGCCCCCGAAGCGGTGGCGCTCGCCCTGCCCAACACCTGGCACGGCGTGGTCCTCCACCACGAGGGGGAGCCCATCGGCATGGGACGGATCATCGGCGACGGCGGTACGGCGTTCCAGATCGTCGACATCTGCGTGCACCCCGCTCACCAGGGGCGGGGTCTCGGCAGACGCATCATGGCCGCGCTCACCGAGGAACTGGAGCGCCGGGCACCCGCCACCGCGTACGTCTCCCTCATCGCGGACGGCCCCGCCCGCTTCCTCTACGAGAGGTTCGGCTTCGCCGACACCGCCGCCCACAACTCGATCGGCATGTACCGCGTGATGACACGGGACGCCGTCCCGCCGCCCGGGCGTCAGTCGGGCCGTTGAGTGCGGTTCTCGTGGGCGAGGCCGTCCGGGTGGCCGGCCGGGTGCGGCCCGAGGGCGAGGACCAGCGCCCGCAGCGGCACGGGGGCCGGCGGGCGGAGGATCGTGGGATCCGGCGGACGGAGGATCGTCCCGATGTCCTGCCATCCCCACGACCGGAAGGCGTCGTAGGCCGGAGCGTCCGCCCGGTCGACCAGCGTCGCCCCGAGCGAGGCGTGGTGGTCGGCGAGGAGCCGCTCCTGGAGCCGACGGCCGAGGTCCTGGTCACCGGCATGAGGGTGCACCACGATCTCGGTGATCGCGAAGACGTGTCCGGAGGCGGTGAGCCGTTCCACGCTCTGCGGAAGGGGCCCGTCGAATCCCCTCCACCATGTCCCGTCACGCGGTACGGAGAATCCGTAGGCGCATCCGGCGAACGCCACGTCCTCCGCGATCAGCAGGGCGAATCCGGGCTTCCGGATGCTGCCGGTGAGCCGGCGCAGGAACCTCTCGCGACCTCGGTACTCCTGGCCCGCCTGCGCACGGGAGGACTCCACGTACAGATCGGCCAGGTCCTCCCGCAGGGTCTCGGCCTGCCAGCGGTTCAGCCGGCGCAGCCGGACCGCCTGCGTGGGAGTCGGCATGCCGCCGGTACCCCGTGCCTGCCCCTGACGGGGCGGGGCCGTCACGGCGCACCGCCCGCGACGGCGAGAACCCGAGGTGAGGGTGACCGAGGGGCATGGACTTCGTGGTTCAGGTGGGGACGGGGCATGGCTCCTCGGTTCGGTGGTGTAGGCCGTGACGGCTGAACTGCCTGTCCGGCAGGCCGAGTTGGCGGACATCGTGTTCTGGAGGGGGCCGCAGGACACGAGAAGACCCCGGCCTGCCATGGGCGGTGTACAGCCGGGGTCCTGGGCTTACGGGTCGTGCTGTCGGTTCGGTCGGTTCGGGGACGGGCCGGGCGGGGCTGCCGGAACGACGGCGTTCACCCCGCTCTTCTGTGGGTGTGGCGCCGGAGGCGGAGCCAGTCGCGGACCTTCCGCGGAGCGGATGGAGTCGACGGAGCCGGTCCCGCTACGGGCGTCCCGGAGCGGCCGTAGTGGAAGGAGGCGATGCGGTCGTCGTGCTGCGAGTTGAGCCGGTGGATGAGGAGCACCCCCACGGCGATCATCGCGAGGGTCACGATCACGGTCAGGAATGTCTCCACGGTTCTCACCTTCCCGTCGGCTGACGCGTCGGCCGATTCGGCAGCCCTGCGGTCACGGCCGGGATCCCCGGACGTACGGCCGGATCGCCGGCCTCATGTCCTCCTTCGGAGTCCCAGACCGCTTCCACGGCCCGGTCGTCCTCGTACACCGTCCGCCGCCGCGCCGACTCCTCCATCAAGCGGCTCGCGGTCGACGTGCCCAGTGGGTCGCTCGCCGCGGCCATCAGCCACGCGGCCTGGGCGGCGGGTGTCTGCGGCGGGACCACCAGGAGGTTCCAGCGGCCCGTGCGGTACGAGAGCAACAGCAGTTCGTGCGGGTCCTGTTCCGCCAGGAACCAGCCCACCTTCACCACGCGCCCGCCGACGGCCACCTTGCGCGGAACGACCGGCCAGTGGACGGGATTCACCGTGACACGGGTGATCCGCCCCCACAGCGGATCCAGTACGGCGGTCAGGGCGGGGAGTTCCGCGCCGAGGTCGCGGGAGCGGGGCCACCAGGCGCCGTCCAGCAGAGCCGGTGCGGGACCTGCGGGAGCCAGTGACAGACGGAGGGAAGGCGAGGACGAGGCGAACCGGTCGTCGGCATCGGCTGTCCGAAGGTGGGAAACGGTCGCGGTCATCACGCGAACCCTGCCCCGGGCCGGTCACGACCGGTCCGGCGTATTCGATCGCCGAAAACGACACGGGCATGGCAGCCGGTGCGCGAAGTGTCCTCGGTATGTCCAGCGTACTCCGCGGGCACACCCGACGGACCGTACGGCCGAAGGGGGACCGGCGACGGTCAGGTCTGCCGCGCGCGGGTGCCGGTGTCGATGAGGATCTGTTCGGCCTGCCTCCCGCTGTCGGCCCGGACGGCCTCGGCCATGGCCGCGCGTGCGGCGTCGGGTGTCGCGTGCGGTGGGATCACGAGGAGGGAGAAGAGATCCTGTTCGCCCCGGGTGATGAGGACGGTGTCGTCGCCGACCGGAAAGGAGTCGAGGTGGACGACGCGGCCGTCGATGGTCATCCGCGTCGGCAGCGCTTCCCAGGCCCCGGTGTCCAGGCCGACACGGGTGACGGGCCCGAGGTGCTCGGTCAGTGCGGTGATCAGGCTGGGGAGTTCGGCGGTGATGTCGCGGGAACGGGGCCACCACACTCCGTCGAGCACGCCCCGCCGGTCATGCGTCGTCTCCAGCCGTACGACAGCTGTCCCGGGCCGCACGGCCTGGTGGACGGCGTCCGGGAGGAGCCTCGTCACACGTGGGGAGCCGGAGTCGAAGTCGACCATCGCACTCGCCTGCCTGCCGGCCTGCCCGCCTGCCTGCCTGCCTGGAATGAAGGGGTTCGGGTGGATTCCTCGTTCTCACGGTACTCCCCGGCAGTAAAGTGAGGCATCCGGCCCCCTCCCGTACGGGGACACCGAACCCCGAGGTCGCCATGCAGGCCACGCAAACACCTTCGGACGGGTACGCCGAGGTCCGGGTCGTCGCCGCGTCCCCCGAGGTCGCCCGTCGGGTCGCGGAGATCCTCCGCCGTTGCTTCGACACGACCGAGCAGCGCAGCTATCCGGCGGGCCCGGACGGCGGGACCCTCCTCGACCTGACCGTGGACACCACCCGCGCGGCGGAACCCGCTCAGTCATGGCTGGAGACCAGCCGGTCCGCGCAGGCGACCCCCGGCGGAAATCGCCCCGCCGGGAAGTAGCGCGACCTCAACGGGGTACGCGGGGTACGCGGAGGGCACCGTACCGCCCGTGGAAGCACTCGATGCCTACGGTGCGTTTCGGTCATACGATGGCAAAATGGGTCCACCACCCGCCGGAGTCCGCACAGACAGGGAGCAGGGCATGATCCGTTCAGCCGACATCCGCGAGTGGCGCAACCAGGACGTGGTCGACGTCAAACAGCGTCGGATCGGCATGCTCGAAGCGGTCTACGTGGACACGGCCACGGACGAGCCGGCCATGGCGACCGTCCGGACGGGGCTGCCCACCCGCCACCGGCTGGTCTTCGTCCCCCTCGACGACGTGGTCCTCGGGCCCGGCTATGTCCGGGTCTCGTACGACAAGGGGCAGGTTCGGAAGGCTCCGTCGATCGGGACGGACGACGTGCTGCCCGCCGAGCAGGAGGAGCAGATCTTCCGGCACTACGGCATGACGTACCGGCCGGGAGCCGGGGGCGAGCGCCAGCTCGCCCGCCGCTGAGGTGGTCCGGATGATGGCGCTCTTTCTTCTGCTGGTCCTGGTGGCCGTCGTACTGGGAATCATCGGTGCGGCAGCGGACGGCCTGGGTTTTCTCCTGGTCATCGGCATCGTGGTCTTCGCCGCCGACCTGATCTTCTTCGGGACGCGGGTGTCCCGGCGCGCCCGGCGGCGTCCCGTCCGCTGACGGCGGGCCGGCCATGGCACCGGGGTCAGGTGGCGAGCCTGAGCAGGTTGTCGGAAACCTCTGAACCGCGAGCCAGGTATCTGCTGTTCCTGTCGCAGTACAGCACCAGCACGGTGCGTACGAGCATGAGCAGGAGATCCTGGTGTACGGAGTCGGATTCCAGGAGGCGCAGCGTGTTGGTGAACGCGTTCGTGACCGTCCTGTCGTCGGCGAGAGCCGGCGCGGACAGCGAGACCGTCGCGTCGGAGCCGCGGTCGGCCTCGCTGAACACGTCGTTCCAGTACGCCCCGATGACGCACCAGTCGAAGCAGAACCGGTGCAGGAGCGGATCCTTCCCTGCGACCTGGCTCCAGCTCTTTCCTGTGAACGAGTCGACCAACAACATGAACCAGCCGTGGACACCGGCGTCCGCGACCCGGAGCACCACCGGCACATGACCTGAAGGGTCCTGTCGGCGCCTCAGGAGTTGGTCGAAGCACAGCCATTCGATGGTGTAGTCGACGAAACAGTCCTGGGTCTCGGGATGAAATCCCGCCAGGTCCGCCACAAGCCCGTGCACGAGGTCGTGGTCGGCCAGCCGGCTGTACTTGTACTTCCACATCTCGGCCAGGACGCTCGTCCGAAAGGCCGGTGCGGAGTCGTCCAATTGGAAGAAGCACTCCGTCATCGCCCCGATGACAACGGCCTTTTCGCGCGAGCCGGGCCCGCGCGACAGCGCCTGTGCCAGCGGGTAGGCCCACAGCGCCCCCGAGTTGGTGGTCGGCAGTCCCCCGAAGAACGACTCGTACCGCTCGCGGTACCGTGCGCGCACAGAGGCGGCGTGACCTTCGAAGATCTCGTCCTCGAAGGCGAATCCTTCGAGGACGAGATCGATGAGCCGCTGTGAAAGCTCGGATGCCATCTTCACATTGAGCTACGGCGTGCAGACCACCCACAAGAGGCGCCTGAAGCACAACAGCGCACTGTGGGGTGTCAGTTCACGTCTGCCGCCGCCGGGCGGGTGCCCGGGACCGCTCCGTGGCCGATCTGTTCGGGGATGTCGCTGTCGTGGCCGTACACCTGGACCCGGTAGTACGAGGTGGCCCCGGCCGGTGCCTCCGTGTCCAGGTAGGAGACCGCCGTGCCGGGGAGGGTCGAGGTCAGTTCGTCCCACACCTGGGTGGTGGTGTTCCAGCGCTGGATCGCGACCGAGGACGGTTCCGGGCAGAAGTCCCACTGGCAGGCCCACGCCCAGGTGAGCAGCACACCGTCCGCCGAGCCGCTCGCGGCCAGGGTCATGGAGTTGCCGAAGCCCGCGCCGATCCAGGGCAGCACCGCCGCCTCGGAGCGGACGCCGTCGGCGTTCGACGCCACCACCGCGTAGTAGGCGTTGGAGTGGTCGACCAGGGCGTCGGTGTCGGTCAGGGTGGTGGCCGTCACCGGCTGGGTCTGGATGCGGGTGCCGGGGTGGGCGGCGTCGTGCCAGTACCGGTAGACGAGGTAGCCGGTGGCGCCGGGGACGGGCTGCCAGGACAGCACCACCGAGTTGGCGCTCTCCCGCTGTCCGGTGAGGTCCGCGGGCCGGGCGGGACGCGTGACGTCCTCGGCGTACGGGCGTACCGCGCAGGTGTCCTCGGAGAGGCCCGAGCGGACCCCCGTCGCGACCACGGCGACGGTCCGGTAGCAGGACGGGATGCCGGCCGGCGCACCCGTGTCGGTCCACTCCGGGGAGGTCGTCGCGGCGGTCTCGGCGGTCTTGATGAACACGGCGTCCGACTCGGTGCGGCGCCAGATCTCGTACTCGGTCACGGCGGGGTCGCCCGCCGGCCAGGTCAGCTTGATGCCGTCGGTGCCGGCCGTCGCCGTCGGCATCTCGGGCGTCTGCGGGGTGCCGGGGGCGGGTCCCTCGGACCAGTCGGGTACGTCGACCCAGATCCAGTCGCTGTAGTTGCCCACGAAGCCGCGCACCCTCAGGCAGTAACGGGACTTGCGGTACGGATCGACGTCCAGGTAGTAGGAGTTGACCGTCTCGAAGGTCCAGGTGCCCATGTCGCACGAGCCGCCGTAGGTCGTGCGGAACAGGTAGTAGCTGTAGACCTCGGACGCCGGGGAGTCGTCCCAGTCGAGCAGGACGCCGGCGGTCTCGTGGTCGCGGGTGGCGGTCAGCCCGGTGGCCATGGGCGGCTTGGGCGCCTCGGGGGCGAGCCGCTTCAACTGCACGACGGTGCCGGAGGAGCGGTTGCCCAGCTGGTCGACGGAGACGACCCGGTAGTACGGGGTGGCGTCAGCGGCGATCGGGCTGTCGGTGAGGGTGCAGCCGACCTGCTCCTCGGTGTTCGGGACGGCGGCGCACTGCGGGGTGCGGGCGCTCCCGGTGTCGGTGAACGGGCCGTCGGCGGTCGTGCTCCGGGTGACCTGGTAGCCGGCGAAGTCCTGCTCGTAGCCGGGCCAGCCGGTGGTGGTCCAGGTCAGGGTGGCGGTGGTGGCGCCGACGGGTGCGGTGACCTCGGGCGCGGCGGGCGCACGGGGCGCGGTGGTGTCCGGCGGCAGCGGACGGCTGACGGAGACGGACGAGGTCCAGGCCGAGTACGTACGCGGTGTGCCGTCGCCGATCAGCTTGCCGACAGTGCGTACCCGGTAGTGGCGGGTGCCGCCCACGGGCAGGTCGGTGTCGCTGAAGTACGGCAGGGTGAGCGGGTCGTCGGCGTCGACGAGCAGGTCCCAGGGGCCGGAGGCCGAGGAGGCGGACTGCACCTGGTAGCCGGCGGTCGGGCCGTGCACGGCGCTGCCGACCGGGTTCTTGTCCCAGTACAGCACGGCCATCTCACCGCTGAGCTGGCCCTTGAGCCCCGTCGGCTGCTGCGGCGGGTACAGCCCCGTGTCGGGGCGGAGCGCGGAGGCGACGGTCTGGGCGTACTCACCGGGTTCGGTGGTGGCCGGGGCGGACTCGTTGCCGGCGGTGTCGACGGCGGTCACCTTGTAGTACGCGGTGACGCCGATCGGGGCGCCCGTGTCGTCGTACCCGTTGTCCTGGACCACTCGGGCGTCGGCGCTCCGGATCCGCGTCCAGGGGCCGCCGGGAGCGGTGGCGCGGTAGATGTGGTAGCCCGCGAAGGCGTCCGTCGTACTGAAGTCGTCGTCCCAACTCGGGCCCCAGCTCAGGAAGTTATGGCCGAGGTCGTCGCCCGCGTCGGGTACGCCGTTGTCGTTCAGGTCGATGTCGCCGAAGCCGTCGGCGCCCAGTTGGTCAGGGGCGCCGGGCGGGGTCTTGTCGGCCGGGACGGCGGAGACGTTGGCCGAGGCGCGGGACTGGTTGCCCGCGCGGTCCACGGCGGTGACGGCGAACCAGTACTTGGTGCCGTTGCGCAGCCCGGTCGAGTTGAACGAGTTGCCGGTCAGCAGGGCGGAGCCGCTGACCCGGTGGGCCGTGTCGATCTTCACGGGGGTGCTGGTGGAGCGATAGACCCGGTAACCGGCCAGATCCGCCTCGGCGTTGCGCGCCCAGCCGACGGTCGCCCGGGCGTCGCCGGGCGTCGCCTTGGCCGAACCGGGGGCCAGCGGGGCCACCTTGTCCGGGGTGGTCGGGGCGAGGCCGGCCGAGACGTTGGCCGAGCCCGTGTAGGCCACGTAGTCGACCCGTACGGTATGCGTTCCGGCGGGCACGGTCACCTTGACGCTCGCGCGCTGCGTGGAGGCGTAGTCGCGCCACAGGTTGACGTACCGCTTGCCGTCGATCCAGACCCGGATGCCGTCCTGGGCGGCGGTCTTCAGCAGGAAGGGGCCGCCACCGCCGAAGTTCCTGCGCATCGTCCAGCGCACGCCGAAGCGGTCGTTGGGGAGCGATATACCGGCGGGATGGCCCTTGCCCCAGTTCTCGCTGACGGCCTTGTCGCACAGGGACTTGCGGGGTGTGCCGGTGAGGGTGGTGTTGGCGTAGTAGTCCGCCTTCCACACCCCGGCGGCACAGCTCACGGCCGCGACCGGCAGCGCGTCCGGTCCGGCCTGGGGCGCGGACGGGGGCTGCACGGTACTGACGAAGAGCGCGGCCCCGGCGGCGGTGACCGGCAGCAGCAGCCGGTGCGGCGCCCGGACACGGGAGCGCGGGGGAACGGGTCTGCCCATGCGGGGCGGCATCCTTCCTCGGGCCCGGGGCAGCACCACATGGCAGGACGGATCGGATGGTTCCCCCGGGTGATCACTTTTCCTGCCCGGTGATGATGACATGCGCACAGTTGTTCGTGCACGAAATCGTGCAGAACTCGTACAGAGATCGTGTCCACGTGTGGAAGCGGTGCGATGCGGCTCAGACCGGTTCGAGTCGCCGGTCTCCGTCCCGCCGCGATTCCGGTTGCGGTTCCGTTTGC
The DNA here is from genome assembly GCF_053593675.1 of Streptomyces sp. NPDC002156. Taxonomy (NCBI): domain Bacteria; kingdom Bacillati; phylum Actinomycetota; class Actinomycetes; order Kitasatosporales; family Streptomycetaceae; genus Streptomyces; species Streptomyces sp. NPDC002156. Next base: position 27,689 of record NZ_JBSFDA010000100.1, read on the forward strand.
CGGGGCGGAGCGGGCTCCCTTTCCCACTCTCCGGTCGTGCGCAGATAGGCGTCGACGACCGAGATCATCGCCAGGAGGATCAGGGGGCCGAAGACCCACGGCTGCCCGGCCAGCTCCAGCGACAGATAGCGGTACGACACCAGGAGCAGCGCGAAGACCGCCGTGCCGTGGGCGACCAGTTGGATTCCGGATCGGTCCCAGCCGCGTGCGTGCGCGCGCAGGGCCGCCTCGACCGTGAGCGCGAACACCACACCGGCCACGAGATCCGCGCCGTAGTGGTAGCCGAAGCCCAGCGTCGCGGTGAGCGTGGCGATCAGCCAGAACGTGCCCGCGAACCGCAGGAACCGCGGCCCCTTGCGGGAGTGGACGAAGATCGCGGTGGCCCACGCCGTGTGCAGGCTCGGCATGCAGTTGCGGGGCGTGATCCCGTCGTACGGCATCGGCTGCGGGACGGTGTGCGGCGGGGGCGTGTCGGGCCACAGGTCGGCCACCGCCCAGTGCCCGCCGCCCGTGCCGAAGGCGCCGGTGCCGTAGGCGAAGACCGGGCCGACCACGGGGAAGAGCATGTAGATGCCGGGGCCGAGGACGCCGATCGCGAGAAACGTGCGCACTACGTGATGGCGGGGAAACCGGCGCTCGGCCGCGACGTGGCGCAGCTGGTACAGCGCGACGAGGACGGCGGCCACCGCGAGCTGGATGTAGACCCAGTCGAGGAGATGGGCGCCGACGGGGCCGGTGGCCCGGACGATCCGGCCCACGACCCACGCCGGGTCGCCCAGCGCGTGATCGGCGGTCGCCACGTACTGGTCGAGCACGAACGGGCGGGTCTTCGCCGTGATCAGCAGCCAGGTGTCGCCCGCCTTGCGCCCGGCCACCAGCAGCAGGGCCAGCCCGACGCCCTTCAGCAGCAGGACCCGTTCCCGGCCGGTGCGGCGCGTGACGGCGAGGACCCCACAGCCGAGGATCACCCACAGCGCGCCGTTGCCGAAGCAGTGCCCGCCGCCCGTCCCGGCCCCGGCCGCCCACCGCACCAGCGCGAAGACGACGTCGATGCCGACCGCCGCACCGGCCGCGACGAAGCGTTGCCGCCGGGTGAGCACCACCGTCATCAGCGCCATGCCGGCGTACAGCAGAGGCCCCGACTTGGGGGCGAACACGACTTCTCGCGCCTGGTTGGTGAGCGGCCCCGGCAGGCCGTGGCGGCGCGCGGCGATCTCCAGTGCGAGGAGGAATCCGCCTACCGCCACGGCCGCCACGGCCCAGGGTCTGAAGAAGGGTATTCGCGACGGCATGGACTGCTTCCCCCTTGGTTTGCCGGACTGTTGCTCGGCGTTCATGGCTTCCGGCAAGGGAAGAGGGAAAGATCGCCGTCCGGGTTCCCGTCGGGGGTCCTGTCGGTCGGTCAGCGTTGCGGAAGAAGAACTTCCCGCTGGACTTCCTGCTGGACGTCCTGTTGGTCGGCGTCCTGCTGGAGGAGGACGTCCGCCGCCCGTTCGGCGAGCATCGTCACGGGGGCGTGCGTGTGGGCTCGTACGATGCTCGGCATGGCCGAGGCGTCCACGACCCGCAGGCCCGTCAGGCCCCGGACCGCGAACGTCGGGTCGACGACCGACTGTTCGTCCGTGCCCATCCGGCAGGTGCTGACGAGGTGGTGGATGCTGCCGCCCGTGGCGCGGACGTAGGCGGCGATGTCGTCGGAGTCCTCGGACAGCGCTCCGTCGGTGAGCGGCTTGCCGAGCCACTCGGCGAAGTCCGGCTGCCGCAGGACGCGTTGGGCGGCGCGGACCCCCGCCACCAGGGTCGCCAGGTCGTCGCCGTCCGGGTCCGACAGATAGCGCGGGTCGATGACCGGGGCGTCGTGCGGATCGGCGCTGCGGAGTGTGATCGCGCCCCTGCTGCGCGGGCGCAGGAGGATCACGCCCAGGGCCATGCCGTGTTCGGCGGTCCGCTGGTGCTCGCCCAGGGGGAGCACCAGGTGGACGACCTCGATGTCCGGGGCGTCGAGGTCCTCGCGCGTCCGCAGGAACAGCAGGGCCTCGGAGATGATCGAGTCCAGGGTGCCGTGGCGGTCGCGCAGATACTGGTCGATCTGCTCGGCCGACGCCCCCGATCCGGGCGACCAGAACCCCATCGCCTCGAAGGCCAGCGGGACGAGCAGATGGTCGGTCAGGTCCCGGCCGACGGACGGGACATCCCGTACGACGGGAACGCCGTGCCGGGCCAGTTCCTCGGCCGGGCCCACGCCCGACAGCAGCAACAGGTGGGGGCTGCCCACGGATCCGGCGGAGAGGACGACCTCGCGCCGGGCACGGATGATCTCGGTGCCCGCGCCTCCCTCGGCCTCGATCTCGACGCCGATCGCCCGGGTGCCCTCGAACACCACCCGGCGTACCAGGGTGTCCGAAAGGACGGTGAGGTTCGGGCGTTCGCGGGCCGGCGTGAGGTAGGCGTCGGCCGAGCTGTGGCGCAGGCCGTCGCGGTGGGTCGCGCGGGCCAGGGCGTAGCCCTCCTGGACCTCGGCGGCGGGGACGTACCCGAGGCGGGCGCACGCGTTGGTGAACGCCGGGGTCACCGGCAGCGGGTAGCGCATTCCCGCCAGGCTGATCCGCTGCTCGGCGCGCTCGAAGTAGGGCTGGAGGGTGTCGTGGTCCCAGCCGTCGAGGCCGGCCTCTGCCCAGCCGTCGTAGTCCGCGCGGTGGCCGCGGGTCCACAGCTGTGCGTTGATCACCGAGGAGCCGCCGACCGCCTTTCCGCGCGGGATCGGTATGGTCCGGTCGGCCAGGCCGGGCTGCGGCGCGGTCGCGAAGTCCCAGTCCAGGTCGCCGCCGAACAGGCGGGGGAACAGGATCGGCACCTGGACCTCGGGGCGGGTCTCCGGTGTCCCGGTGCCGGCCTCGACGAGCAGCACCTGTGTCGTGCCGTCCGCGCTGAGCCGGTCGGCGAGCACGCATCCGGCCGAGCCGGCGCCGACGATCACGTAGTCCCACTGGCTCTCGCTGCTCACCTCGCTGAATTCGCTCACTTGGCTCACTTCGCGACCGCCTCTCGGCTCCGGTCGAAGGCCACACCCCAGGTCGTGCTCCTCAGGCGGCGGTTCTCGGTCATGACGACTCCATTCCTTGCCGTGTGTTCACTGTCTGTGTGCGTACGCGTGTGCTTCAGCGGGTCGCGGGTACGCCGTCCCCGGTGGCGGGAGCCGGGGCCGGGACCTGCGCGGCCTCGGGGTGCCGGTCCCGCAGGACGTGGCGGAGCAGGGCGAGGCCGGCCAGCAGGGCCACCAGGCCGCACACGCCGTTCCAGCCGAAGGCGGAGTACGCCCGGACGCCCAGCCAGGATCCGGCGCTGCCGCCCAGGAACGCGCAGGTCATGTACGCGGTGTTGAGGCGCGAGCGGGCTTCCGGGCGCAGCGCGAAGATACGGGCCTGGTTGGCGACCTGACCGGACTGCATGGCCACGTCGAGCAGCAGCATCCCCGCGCCCAGGCCCACCAGGCCGACGGCGCCGCCCAGATGACCGGTGAGGAGCAGGGCCCCCGCGGCGATGGCGCCCACCATGCACACCAGGTTCACGGGGTCGGGCCCGAGCCGGTCGACGCGCCGGCCCGCTACGGGCGTGGCGAACATGCTGGCCGCGCCGACCAGGGCGAGGACGCCGACGGCCGGGGTGCCCAGGTCGTAGTGCGGGCCGGTGATGTAGAGGGCGAGGGCGGTCCAGGCGGCGCTGAACGCGGCGAACACCAGGACCTGGTACTGGCAGGAGCGGCGCAGCAGCGGTTCGGTGCGCAGCAGGTGCAGGGAGGCCGCGATCAGGGCCGGGTACCGCTGGTCGGTGCTCGGCGTGGTGTGCGGGAGAGCGGCGGCCAGCGCGAGGGTGAGGACCAGGACCATGCCCGCGGCGACCAGGTAGGGGGCACGCCAGCCGAGCCATTCGCCGAGGGTGCCGGAGAAGGTACGGGCCAGCAGGATGCCGCCGATCAGCCCGGAGAGCAGGGTGCCCGTCACAGCGCCTCGGCGTTCCGGGGCGGTCAGACCGGCCGCCATGGGGATGAGGATCTGCGGTACGACCGTGGTCAGACCGACCAGGGCACTGGCGACGGCGAGGACGGGCAGCGAGTCGGCCGTACCGGCGAGGACCAGGCCCACGCCGGTCACCAGCAGCAGGGTGGTGACCAGGCCGCGGTGGCGGAGCCGGTCGCCGAGGGGGACGAGCAGGAAGATGCCCACCGCGTAACCGAGTTGGGCGCACGTGACGACGACGGCCGCGGAGGCGGGGCGTACGTGCAGGTCGTCGGCGATCAGCGGACTGATCGCCTGCGGGAAGTAGATGTTGGCCACCGCGACGCCGCAGGCGACGGAGAGCAGCAGGATCAGCGGCCGGCTCAGCACCGGCGGCGCAGGGGAGGGAACGGCAGAAGCCACGACACACCTCGACCAGGAAGGGAGAAATGAGAGGGGTGGCACCGCCACCCCGGGGAACCGTTTTAACCGGTTCCATCAACGTACCAGTAATACCGGTTCCGCAGTAGGCTGTCTGCCATGACCGCATCCCCCGCACCGCAGACGTTCCGCTTCCGCAGCGGCTCCGGACGGATCTCTCTGGACTTCATGCGGACCCTGAGGCTGCGCGGCCTGGACGGTGTCACCGAGGAGTTGGACACCCCCGAGGCGCTGACCGCCTGGGTCGTCCAGCTGGGCCCGTACGCCGAGGACACCGTCGTCCCGGTTCCGTCGCGGGCCGTGCTGCGTCAGGCGCGGGAGGTGCGGGAGGCCGTCCACACACTCCTGACGACGGCCCGCGACGGCGGCGGCCCCGCCGGATGCCCTGCCGAGGTCCGTACGCTGCTGAACCGGGCGGCCGCTGCCGCGCCGCCGGTGCCGGTGCTCGACGACCGCGGCAGGCTCGTCCACACCGCCGCCGACCCGGTCGGCGCGGTGCTCTCCGACATCGCCCGCGACGCGCTCACCCTGGCGACGTCGCCCGCGCTGGAGCGGGTCCGCGCCTGCGCGGGTCCGGCCTGCGCGGCCTGGTTCCTCGACACGTCACGCCCGGGCAACCGGCGCTGGTGCTCGATGGACGCCTGCGGGAACAAGGCGAAGAAGACGACGTGGCGGACGAAGCAGGTGACGGCCACGAAGGCCTGAGGTAACGGGCCAGTACGTCAGTACCGGGCTGGTACGTCACGGGGCCGGGCGGACGAAGGCCCGGTCGACGTACACCAGCGCATCCCTCTCCACGTCGGTGACGCAGTCCAGCACATGGCCGATGAGCATGCTGTGGTCGCCGCCGTCGACGACGTCGTGCAGCCGGCACACGAGCCGGACCGCCGCCTCGGGGATGCCGGGCAGCCCCCGTTCGAGCGGGACGGTGTCACCGGCGGCGAACCGGTCGACACCGGAGGTCGCGAAGCGCCGGGCGATGTCGGACTGGTCGTGGGCGAGCACGTTGACCATGAAGTGCCCGGCGGAGGTGAAGGCGGAGTGCGTGCTCGCCTTCTTGTCCAGGCTGACCGTCACCAGCGGCGGGGCCAGGGACAGGGAGACGAAGGAACTCGCGGTGAATCCCCAGCGGCAGCCGCTCTCGTCGACGGTGGTGGTGACGACGACGGGCCCCGGGACACGGGCCATGGCACTGGTGAAGTCGAGCTCTCGGGTGTCGGTAGGCATACGGCGCCTCCTTGAACGAGGTCGGGAACAAAGGGGTCGGTCATGCGGCCAGTTCGCCGCTGCGGAAGTCGGCACCGGCCAGGACGTCGAGGAAGGACCGGGCCCAGTGATGGACGTCCCGTTCGCGGACGTGCCGGTGCAACTCCCCCATACGGAGCCTGCGTTGGGCCTCGTCCAGATGCAGGGCCGTGGCCATGACGTCCTGGAGTCCGGCGAGATGGTGCGGGTTGACCAGGAGCGCCCGGGTCAGTTCGTGCGCGGCGCCGGCGAACTCGCTGAGCACCAGCGCCCCGCCGAGGTCCGGACGGGCGGCGACGAACTCCTTGGCGACCAGGTTCATCCCGTCGCGCAGGGGCGTCACCAGCATCACGTCGGCGGCCCGGTAGAGGGCCGCGAGCTCGGTACGGTCGACAGTGGTGTGCAGATAGTGGACCGGCACCCGGCCGACCGTCCCGAACGTCCCGTTGATACGGCCGACCTGCGCCTCGATCCTCGTACGCTGACGCCGGTAGTGCTCGACGCGCTCCCGGCTGGGGGTGGCGATCTGGACGAGGACGGCGTCCCGTGCGGTGACCCTGCCCTCGGCCAGGAGCCCCTCGAAGGCCCGCAGCCGCTGCTCGATGCCCTTGGTGTAGTCGAGCCGGTCGACGCCCAGCATGATCCTTCTGCCGTCGCCCAGTTGACGGCGGATCCGCCGGGCCCGTTCCCGTACGGCCTCACTGCGGGCCAGGGTGTCGAGGCCGGCCGCGTCCACCGAGATGGGGAACGCGCCGACGTGTACGTCCCGTTCGGGCAGTCGTACGGTCCCCGCCACCGGCGTACGGTGCGGACCCCCGACGTCGCCGACGCCGTGCAGTCGCCGTACCAGCCGCAGGAAGTTCTGTGCGCCGCCGGGCAGTTGGCAGCCCACGAGGTCCGCGCCGAGCAGGCCCTCCACGATCTCGGTGCGCCAGGGCAGTTGGAGGAAGAGCTCCGGGGGCGGGAAGGGGATGTGCAGGAAGAAACCGATCCGCAGATCGGGCCGGAGGGCCCGCAACAGGGCCGGGACCAACATCAGTTGGTAGTCCTGGACCCACACGGTGGCCCCGGGCCCGGCGATGCCCGCCGTGTACTCGGCGAACCGCCGGTTGACCCGGTGATAGCTCTGCCACCACGTCCGGTCGAACTCGGGCGCCGCCACCGCGTCGTGGAACAACGGCCACAACGTGGCGTTGGAGAAACCCTCGTAGTAATCCCGGTGTTCGTCGGCATCGAGTGGCACAGGGTGCAACCGCACCCCCTCGTGCCGAAAGGCGGCGGGCGTACTGCCGGTAGTCCCCGCCCACCCCACCCAGGCCCCCCGCCGCCCCCGCAACACGGGTTCCAGAGCGGTGACAAGCCCCCCGGGACTGCGCCGCCACTCCCCCGACTCCAGATGAACGGGAAGACGATTGGCGACGACGACAAAATCGGCGTCCGGTTCCATTTCCCTGCATCCCTTCGAAAGAGGGGGCCGACCGCCGCGCTTTCAGGGGCGCGAGGAACTGCGCGACAAGCCCCCACCGAACCCGCAGACGAACGACTACCTACGCTGCCCGAAAATCGACGATCGTCTTCAAATCCGTCGTGCTCCGATAGTTCTTGAAGATCTCGACGAGCCCCTCATAGTCCTCAAACCGATGCACGGTCGACAGCAACCGCCGCCCATCCACAATCCCCGACAACAACATCTGCATCGCCGCCTGAATCACATTGGCGGAGTGATGCATCGGGAACGCCGTGACGTCGAACGGCGACGCGCTGATATTGATCCCCTTCGCGAGCATCAGCCACGTGTCGAACTTCTGCATCTCCTGCGAGGCCCCGTACAGCACATACCGCCCCTTGGGCTTCAGCCGCCGCATGGCAACCCGCCGGGGATCCTTCTCCTCGTCGTCGACCTTGACGGTCGGCAACGCGTCGAAGACGTAGTCGAACGTGTTCTCCGGAACCTCGGCGATCAGTTCCTCCGGCAGATACGCCCGCTCGGAGAAGTGCTCCCCGGCGTGCTGGTTGCGCACCGGGTTGGCGTCCACGGACACCACCTGGTTGGGGGCGAACATGCGCCTGATGACGCTGCCCGCGATGACGCCGATCGGGCCGGTGCCCATGATGAGGACCCGGTCGCCGATCTTCGGCGGGTTGGCCAGGATCGAGCGCAGGGCGCCGGTGGTGGGCTCGATGAACGACGCCTGGAGGTCGTCGAGGGCGTCGGGGATCTTGACGGCGGCGGCCCGCAGATCGTCGGAGAAGTTCCGGTCGGCCCAGAACACGTCCTCCTTGACCTCCCCGGAGAAGATCGGGCGCAGCGTGCGGTACTCGGCGAAGCCGCCGAAGTCGGTCTGTCCCCAGTAGACGATCCGGTCGCCGATCGCGATGTCGGGGCGGGTGAACTCCGGCCCCTTCTCGACGACTTCGCCGAGGTACTCGTGACCGAGGACGATCGGGTACTCGGAGGGGAACAGGTGCCCTTCGAAGAAGGAGATGTCCGTCGAGCAGATCGACACGCAACGGGTGCGCAGCAGCACGCCGTCGGCCGGCGCCGTGGGACGCGGCACCTCCGCGACCTGGGTCTGGCGCGGGGCGACGAGCTGGAGGGCCTTCATGGTCGGCATGGTTGTCCTTCCGGGCAGATGACGATTCACGACAGATTCACGACAGATGCAGGTGGCTGCTAGCGGCGCATGCTCAGGCCGCCGCCGAGCAGGTACTGGCCGGTCATCTCGACGTTGGTCGGCGACAGGGTGATGTGCTTCGCGGCCGAGTGCGCGTCACGGAAGTAGCGTTCGAGCAGGCTGCTCGCGTACAGCGAGGACGTGCCGGCGACGGTGAACAGGCTGTCGATGGCCTGGCAGCACTGGTCGGCCACGGTCGCCGCCGCCAGCCGTACGGTCGCGCTGAGCGCGTCCCCGCCGACCTCGCCGAGCCGTTCCGCGTGCCAGGCGGCGTCCGCCAGCAGCAGCCGCGAGGCCCGGACCTGCGCCTCGGCGCGGGCGTACCGCTCCTGCACGGTGTGGCTCGCGGCCAGGGTGGTCGTACCGGCCATCGGCTTCTTCGCGACGGCGAGCCGCTGGAACTCGTGCAGCGCGCCCCGGGCCGCGCCCAGCACGGTCGAGGACGAGCCGAACAGCCCGAAGTCGTAGTAGCTGATGCCGTATCCGCGCGAGGGACGGGCGGGCGGGGCGAGGAACATGTCCCGCTGGGCGACCGTGTACGCGTCGGCGACGAAGACGTCCTCGACCTCGTAGTCCTCGCTGCCGGTGCCGCGCAGCCCGAGGGTCCGCCAGTTGTCCAGCATCCGTACGGCGTGCCGGGGCACGAACAGCATCCGGATCTCCGGGCCCTGTTCCGTGAGCCGGGGTGTGCCGCCGTCGGTGATCCGGGCCGCGCACACCAGCCAGGTGGCGTGCGCCGAGCCGCTGGCGAAGCCCCAGCGCCCGGAGAGGCGGTAGCCGCCGTCGACGGCCTCGGCGAGCCCCGTGGGGTTGACGGAACCGATCACCAACCCGTCCTGGTCCCGGAAGAGTTCACGCGCCACCGGCTCGGGAAGGTAGTCCGACAGCCGGCCGATGGCGGCCTGCACGCCCATCTGCCAGGCGACCGCCGGGTCGAGCCGGGACAGTGCCTGGAGTGCCTGCGATCCCGTCTCCAGGGTGACCCGGGAGCCGCCGAGATCGTGGGAGACCAGCATCCGGGGGAAGCCGGCGTCCCGCAGTGCCTCGAACACCGGCACCGGGGAGAACCGCTGCCGCTCGCCCTCCTCCCGCCACTTCTCGATGACCGGCGCGATCTCGTCGACCCGCCCGAGCCAGTCCGCGGTCTCCGCCGGTACGGGCCTGTCGTCGACCAGTGCGAAACCCTGATCGCTCTCTTGGTTCTGAGCCATACCCACCTCCTGATGTTGCTGGGAACGTAGGCGGAGGAACCTCGCGTTCAAGACCGGAATCCGGTGGGCGTGGGGGCCTCTTGACCGACGTATTACGGCGGGAAGAGACTCCGACAGGACCCATGGGTTGATCCCGCCGGGTGGCGCGAGCGGTCCTGGTGACTGGGACAGCACGCGCAGGTAGAACGGATTGCCGCCGGCGGC
>NZ_JBSFDA010000101.1:0-36906 GCF_053593675.1 Streptomyces sp. NPDC002156
ACAGCCCCCGGGAGATGCAGTAGCCCGTCCGGCGTTTGAGGACTAGGCCCGTTCAGGGCCGTAGCGGGGGTCTGGGGGCGCAGCCCCCAGGGATGGGAATGGGTAGGGGCGGCGGGGGCGAGGAGAGACTACGGGACCACCACGATCTTCCTGCCCACCCCCGACGCGAACTGTTCCAGCGCCTGCGGGTAGCTCTCCAGTGGCAGGCGGTCGCTGATGAAGATCTCTGGGTTCAGTACACCCGCCGCGAACAACTCCGCCGCCCGTTCGAAGCTGTGCAGCACCGCCATCGACCCGGTGATGGTGATCTCCTGGTTGTAGATGCGGTACGGGTCGATCGTGACCCGGGTCGCGTAGTCCGCCACGCCGAACTGCAAGAACGTGCCCGCCTTCGCCACCCGGTCCAGGCCGTCCTGGATCGCCGCCGCGTTGCCCGTCGCGTCCACCACCACGTCCCAGCCCTGGGGGCGGTCCAGCTCGTCCGCGTTCGTCGCCGAACCCGACACGCCCAGCAACTGCGCCGTCGACAGGCGCTGCGCGTTGATGTCGACCACGTCGACACTCGCCGCGCCCGTCCGCTTCGCCAGCTCCAGCATCATCAGGCCCATCGTTCCCGAGCCGTAGATCAGGACATGTGCGCCCAGGCGGGATTGGAGTACGTCGTAGCCCCGTACCGCGCACGACAGTGGCTCCACCAGCGCCGCGTCCTGGGTGCGGATGTGCTCCGGGAGGCGTACGCAGTTCGCCACCGGCGCCACCGCGTACTGCGCCGCGCCCCCCGCCGTCGTCACGCCGATCGCCGCCCAGCGTTCGCAGAGGTTGTTGTGGCCCGTACGGCAGTAGCGGCACTCGTGGCAGTAGAGGGAGGGGTCCACTGCGACCCTGTCGCCCACCGACAACTCCGTTACCGACGTACCCACCCCCACCACCGTTCCCGCGAACTCGTGCCCCGGCACGATCGGCAGCGTCGGGGCGAACTCGCCCTGGAGGATGTGCAGATCGGTGCCGCACAGGCCGCAGGCCGCCACCTCCACGACGACGTCGCGGGGGCCCGGTGTCGGGTCCGGGACCTCCAGGACGACGGCCTTGCCCACGGACTCGATGACGGCTGCCTTCACTTCACGGCTCCCAGTGACAGGCCCTGGACCAGTTTGTCCTGGGCGGCGAACCCCGCGGCGAGCACCGGCAGGGAGATGACGAGCGACGCGGCGCACACCTTCGCCAGGAACAGGCCCTGGCTGGTGATGAAGCCGGTGAGGAAGACGGGGGCCGTCTCCGCGACCACACCCGTCAGCACCCGCGCGAACAGCAACTCGTTCCAGCTGAAGATGAAGCAGATCAGGGATGTGGCGGCGATACCCGGGAGGGCGATCGGAGCGACGACCCGGGTGAGGATCGTGGGCAGCTTCGCCCCGTCCACCCTTGCCGCCTCGATGATCGCCACCGGGACCTCGGAGAGGAACGACTGCATCATCCACACCGCGATCGGCAGGTTCATGGACGTGTAGAGGATGACCAGCAGCCAGATGTTGTCCAGCATGTCCGTGTTCTTCGCGAACAGGTAGATCGGCAGCAGGCCCGCCACCACCGGCAGCATCTTCGTCGACAGGAAGAAGAACAGGACGTCCGTCCACTTCCGTACCGGGCGGATCGAGAGTGCGTACGCCGCCGGGAGGGCGAGGACCAGGACGAACAGCGTCGATGTCACCGACGCCACCGTCGAGTTGATCAGGGACGGCCAGGGGCTCGCACCTCCTCCCGTGCCGAAGAACTCGCGGTAGCCGTCGAGGGTCAGGGCGGCGCCGAAGGACGGGGGGTTCGTCGCCGCGTCCTCCTCCGAGTGGAAGGACGTCAGGGCCATCCACGCGATCGGGAGGAAGAACAGGATGCCCGCCAGCCACGCCAGCAGACCCAGGCCCGCTCCTCGGGTACCCCGGGTGCGGCGCGGACGTACACCTACAGCGGTCTCGCTCATGCTCGGGACGCCTCCTCGCGGAACAGGGACGACACCACGCGCAGGGCGAAGGTCGCGATGATGATCGAGCCGATGACCACCAGGACGCCGGCCGCGGAGGCCAGGCCGTTCTCATGGGCCTGGTAGAAGCTCTGGTAGACCGTGTAGGGGAGGTTGGCCGTGCCCAGGCCGCCCGAGGTGATCGTGAAGACCGCGTCGAAGTTCTGGACGATGTAGATCGAGCCCAGCAACGCGCCCAGTTCCAGGTAGCGGCGGAGGTGGGGGAGGGTCAGGTGGCGGAAGATCTGCCAGTCGTTCGCGCCGTCGACCTTCGCCGCCTCGATCTGCTGCTGGTCGCGGCTCTGCAGGCCCGCCAGCAGGATCAGCATCATGAACGGCGTCCACTGCCAGACCAGTGATGCCTCCACCGCGAGCAGCGGGGTGTTGGAGATCCAGTCCGGCTGCGGGCCCCCTACGTAGTGCAACAGGCCGTTGAACAGGCCGTATTCGGGGTTGTAGAGCACGTGCTTCCAGAGCAGGGCCGCCGCCACCGGGACCACCAGGAAGGGGGCGATCAGGAGGGTGCGGACCATGCCCCTGCCGCGGAACTTGCGGTCCAGGAGGAGGGCCAGGCCAAGACCCAGGATCAGGCTCGCCAGGACCACCGCCGCTGTCAGCAGGATCGTCGTCCAGACCGACTGGCGCAGGTCCGCGTCTGTCAGGACCTCCGTGTAGTTGGCGAAGCCCGTGAAGTGGCGGGCCTTCGGGTACAGCGAGTTCCAGTCGAAGAAGGAGATCACCAGCGTGGCCACGAACGGGAGTTGGGTCACGGCGATCATGAAGATCAGGGCCGGCAGGAGTGGGGCTCGGGTGGCCCAGGCGCGTATACGGCCCGAGGGGGGCTTCACGGCGCGTACGGATGGTGCGGCGATCGGGGCTGTCGTGGTCGCGGTCATCGTCCCTCGTACTCCTCGGAGATCTCCTCTGCCAGCTTCTGGGACTTCTTCAGGGCCGACTCGACGGACTGGCGTCCGGCGATGGCCGCGCTGATCTCCTGCGAGACCTTGGTGCCGAGATCGGTGAACTCGGGGATGCCCACGAACTGGATGCCGGGTGCCGGGCGCGGCTGTACTCCGGGGTCGTTCGGGCGGGCGCCCTCGATGGCCTCCTTCGTCATCTCCTGGAAGGCGGCGGCCTCTTGGCGGTAGTCGGCGTTCTCGTACGTCGAAGCGCGCTTGCCCGCCGGGACGTTGGACCAGCCGATCTCGTCGCCGACCAGCTGCTCGTACTGCTTGCTGGACGCCCAGGACACGAACTTCCAGGCGTCGTCGGGGTTTCGGGAGGCCTTCTGGATGCCCCAGGCCCAGGTGTAGAGCCAGCCGGAGGACTCCGTCTTCTCGACGGGCGCCGGTACGTAGCCGATCTTGCCCTTGACCGGGGAGTTCGCCGACTCCAGTGAGCCGGCCGCGGAGGTGGCGTCGTACCACATGGCGACCTTGCTCTGGGTCATGTTGTTGAGGCACTCGGCGAAGCCGGACTGGGGGGCGCCGGACTCGCCGTGCTCGCGGACCAGGTCGACGTAGAAGGTCACCGCCTGCTTCCACTCGGGGGAGTCGAGCCGCGCCTTCCAGTCCTTGTCGAACCAGGTGCCCCCGAAGGTGTTCACCACCGTCGTCAGCGGGGCCATGACCTCGCCCCAGCCCGGCAGCCCGCGCAGACAGATGCCCTTCATGCCGGACTCGGCGCCGTCGGCCTTCGCCGCCAGGTCGGCGACCTGGGTCCACGTGGGGTGCGGGGGCATGGTGAGGCCCTTCGCCTCGAACACGTCCTTGCGGTACATCAGGAAGGACGACTCGCCGTAGAAGGGCTGGCCGTACAGCTTGCCGTCGTCTCCCGTGAGGGACTCGCGCATCGGCTTGAGGACGTCCTGTTCGTCGTACGCGCTGTCCTTCGCGACGTACGTGTTCATCTCGCGCAGCCAGCCGTTGCGGGCGTAGATCGGGATCTCGTAGTTGGAGAGGGTCGCCACGTCGTACTGGCCCGCCTGGTTGGCGAAGTCCTGGCTGATCTTGTCGCGGACGTCGTTCTCGGGCAGGACGGTGAAGTTGACCTTGATGCCGGTCTCTTTGGTGAAGTGGGCCGCGGTGAGCTTCTGCAACTCGACCATCTGCGGGTTGTTCACCATCAGGACGTTGACGGCGTCGCCGCCGGAACCGGACCCGCCCGCTCCGGCCCAGCAGCCGGAGAGCAGCGGGGCGAGCAGCGTCCCTGCGGCGGCCAGGGCGAGCGTGGCTCGCGGCCTCCGTCGGCTCGGGGTTCGCATGGATCGCTCCTGGAGGTATGGGGACATAAGGGGCGCGGGCGGGGTGGATGGGTTGGGAGGATCGGGGGCTCGGGCTTGGATTGGGTTCGGGGCGGGCTCGGATCGGGCTTGGTCAGACTCGTATGACCTGCGGTCCCTGCAGTGAATAGCGGTGCGCCTCCGCCGTCGGCAGCAGCGTGCTCGTGACGATCGTGTCCAGGTCGCCGATGTCGGCGAACCTGCAGAAGCTCACCGCCCCGAACTTGGTGTGCACGCCCGCGAACACCGTGCGCCGGGAGGCCCGGATCGCCTGTGCCTTGACCTCGCTGACGGCGGGATCGGGTGTCGTCAGGCCGTGTTCGCGGGAGATGCCGTTGGCGCCGATGAAGGCCAGGTCGATGACGAAGCCGGCCAGCATCTTCGTCGTCCAGTGGTCGACCGTCGCGAGGGTGCCGGGGCGAACCCGGCCGCCCAGCAGCAGGACCGAGGTGTTCTCGGTCTCCGCGAGCGCGCCCGCTACGGGCAGGGACGCGGTGACCACGGTCAGCGGCCGGTCCCTGGGCAGGGCCTCGGCGATGAGCTGCGGGGTGAACCCCTCGTCGACGAAGACCGTTTCGGCGTCCCCGAGCAGCTCGGCCGCCGCGGCGGCGATCCGGCGCTTCTCGGGCACATGACTGGTGGCGCGGAAGGCGAGCGTCGTCTCGAAACCGGCGCTCTCCACGGGATAGGCGCCGCCGTGGGTGCGGCGGACCAGGCCGTGGTCCTCCAGGGCGCGCAGATCCCGTCGTACGGTCTCCTTGGCCACGCCCAGATCGGCGGCGAGGGCGGTCACGTCGACCGAACCGGTGGCACGGGCGGCCCGCACGATGTGCCGCTGGCGGTCCTCCGCGGTGCCGCTCATGTCGTCACCCGCCTTCCTGTGCCGCGTTGCCCGTTCGGGCCCTGTGGAGGAAGTTCTACAGCGGGCGGGTGGCGGTGACCAGGTCTGTTACGGGGGTGATAGTGACCGGCTGTGCCCGTTCGGGCGGGGTGCGCCCATGGGCTCGGGGGTGCCGTCGTGGTGCGGGTGCGGGCCGGATGTGGCTGGTCGCGCAGTTCCCCGCGCCCCTGAATCGCCGCTGCCGCGGCGGATTCCGTGCCATCGCCCATGCCCGAACAACGCTGCGGACGGCCCGTTCGGCGCCCGTCCGCAGCGTGATCTGGGCAGGCTAGTACGGCCAGATGGGCGGGTCGGTCACGAAGGCGCCGCCGAGGTGGGCGTGCGCCTCGTTGCCGGGCTGGAGCTCGCCCTGCTCGGCGATCAGCTTCTCGGCGTAGGGCTCGGAGTCGTCCTGCGGGTCGTAACCGAGCGCCCGCGCGCTGCTGAGGTCCCACCACAGGCGGGTGTTGGCGGAGGAGCCGTAGACGACGGTGTGGCCGACTTCCTCGGCGGTCAGGGCCGCGTGGAGGAGACGGGCGCCGTCCGCGGGGCTCATCCAGATCGACAGCATCCGTACGGTCGTCGGCTCGGCGAAGCAGGAGCCGATGCGCACCGAGACGGTCTCCAGACCGTGCTTGTCCCAGTAGAGCTGCGCCAGGTCCTCGCCGAACGACTTGGACAGGCCGTAGAAGGTGTCCGGGCGGTGCGGGGTGGCGACCGGGATCAGCGGGTCGGTCCCCTCGGGGCGGGGCGTGAAGCCGACGGCGTGGTTGGAGGAGGCGAAGACGATCCGTCCGACGCCTTCCTCGCGCGCGGCCTCGTACAGGTTGTACGTGCCCTCGATGTTCGCCTTCAGGATCTTGTCGAAGGAGGACTCCAGCGAGATGCCCGCGAGGTGGACGATCGCGTCGACGCCCCGCACGGCCTCGCGAAGCGCCGCCCGGTCGGTGAGGTCCGCGGTGATCGCGTCCGGCTCGCCCTCGATGGGGAGCAGGTCGAACAGACGCAGTTCGTAGCCGTACGACGGGAGCAGTTCCCGCATGAGGGTGCCGAGACCGCCGGCGGCGCCGGTGAGCAGGACGGTGCGGGGAGCGGGCATTCTCGGGTCTCCTGGAGTCGGCAGAAGCATTCCGGCGGGCACCATCGCAGGCGCATTCGTGTACAGCATTCACATTCATGGACACGCTAGGGATCGTGGACCGGCCTCGTCAAGTGTGGCGCGAGGCGGCGGAATCCGCTCCTGTGTTGCGGGTTTGCGCGCTTGACCGCCCCCAAGGGGGCCGATTAGCGTGGACGCGTTCAGACATGTAGACGTGGATCAGAAGCATGCACGCATGTGTATGTCTAGGGAGAGTCCGTGACGTCAGCCGCCCTGGCCGCCCGCCTCACCGTCCCGAGCGGGCCGCTGTTCTTCCCCGTCACCGCGTACGGCCCCGACGGCTCGCTCGACCTCGACGTCTACCGCGCCCATGTGCGCCGGGGGGTGGAGGCGGGCGCCGCGGCCGTGTTCGCCTGCTGCGGCACCGGGGAGTTCCACGCGCTGACACCCGAGGAGTTCCAGGACTGCGTACGGGCGGCGGTGGCGGAGACGGCCGGGCGCGTGCCCGTGGTCGCGGGCGCCGGATACGGCACCGCGCTCGCCGTGCGCTACGCGCGTCTCGCCGAGGAGGCCGGGGCCGACGGGCTGCTCGCCATGCCGCCGTACCTGGTGGTGGCCGGGCAGCAGGGGCTGCTGCGCCACTACCGGGAGCTGGCCGCGTCCACCGCCCTGCCGGTGATCGTCTACCAGCGCGACAACGCCGTGTTCACCCCGGAGACCGTCGTCGGGCTGGCGCGTACCGAGGGGATCATCGGGCTCAAGGACGGGGTCGGCGACCTGGACCTGATGCAGCGGATCGTGAGCGCCGTACGCGCCGAGGTGCCCGGCGACTTCCTGTACTTCAACGGGCTGCCGACCGCCGAACTGACCGGGCTCGCCTACAAGGGCATCGGCGTCACCCTCTACTCGTCGGCCGTCTTCTGCTTCGCGCCCGAGATCGCCCTCGCCTTCCACAAGGCGCTCAACACCGGCGACGACGCGACCGCGAACCGGCTCGTGGACGGCTTCTACCGGCCGTTCGTCGAGCTGCGCGCGCAGGGGCGCGGGTACGCCGTCTCGCTCGTCAAGGCGGGCGTACGGCAGACCGGGCTGGACGTCGGGGAGGTCCGGCCGCCGCTGCACGAGCCGAGCGAGGAGCATGTGAAGCAGCTGGCCCAGCTCGTGGAGCGGGGTTACGCGTTGCTCGACGAGGGCACGGGCACGGGGGCCGCTTCCGGGGCCGCCGTCGATTCCGAGTTCGAGGAGAGCGTGTGAAGGCGTCCGCATTCGTCTATCCCTGGGACGTCAACGGCGACCCCGACGCCGCCCCGCGGATCGCCGCGCTCGGCGTGGAGCAGGTGACGCTGGCCTCCGCGTACCACTCCACGCGCGCGTTGACCCCCCGCCACCCGCGCCACCGCATCGTCACCGCCGAGCACGCGGCCGTGCTGTACCCCCCGGACGAGCGCTGGGCGGGCCGTGAGCTGCGTCCGTACGTGGCCGGGGCGTGGGCCCCCGGGGACGCGTACGGCGAGGCAGCCGCCGCCCTCGCCGACGCGGGCCTCGACGTGCACACCTGGGTCGTCCTCGCCCACAACTCCCGCCTCGGCGCCGAGCACCCGGACACCTCCGTGGTCAACGCCTACGGAGACCGCTACCCGTGGGCGCCCTGCATCGCGCAGCCCGCCACGCGCGCGTACCTCGTGGATCTGGCGGCGGAGGCAGCGGTACGCCCCGGGGCGCGCGGTACGGAGCTGGAGTCGCTGGGCTGGTACGGGTTGATGCATCTGCACGCCCACGACAAGACCGGCGCCATCGGGCTCGGCGACGCCGGGCAGTATCTGATGGCGCTCTGCTTCTGCCCGTCCTGCCGGGCGGGGTACGGCGGGACGGGCCTCGATCCCGACGAGCTGGCGGCGGCCGTACGGGGCGCGCTGGAGCCGTTGTGGCGGGGCGCGCTGTCCGATGAGGGGGATGCGGGGTGGGCAGGGGTCGAGAAGGCGCTCGGGGAGGAGAAGGCGGCCCTCACGCGCGCGTGGCGCGAGGAAACGGCCCGCACGCTTCAGGAGGCGGCGGTGGCTGCCGTTCGGGCGGTGGCTCCGGACGGCTTCCAGGTGCTGCTGCATGCGGACCCGGTCTCGTACCACGTCGGCGCCAACCCCGGTGTGGACCCCGTGCACATCCTGTCCGTCGCGGACGGTGTGGTGGTGCCCTGCACGGGCGGTGCGGGACTGCTGACCCCGTTCGCCGAACAGCGTCGCGCGGATGCCGTGCTGGCCGCCAATTTCGTTGTGGTGTCCGGGATGGGCGGCAGCCCCGGCACCCTCGCGGCGGACGCGGAGCGTGCGGCCGGCCTCGGCGCCACCGAACTGCGGCTGTATCACGCCGGGTTGGCGTCGGACGGCGACCTGGAGGTCGTACGGGAGGCACTGGCCCGGCGCTGAAACAGCGGGACCGTGGTCAGCAGGAGAGCGAGGGCGTAAGCCGCGAGAAGCACCTGGTGGGCGACGAGTTCGACCAGTGCCGCGCCCACGGCCAGGCCGATCGCCGTGGGCGCGAACATCAGGGTGTTGGCGGTCGCCGCCGTACGGCCGAGCAGCTCCTGAGGGGTCTCGCGCTGTACGGCGGTCAGGCCCGCGATCAGGACGCAGGGCAGGCCGATCCCGTTGGCCACGCCCGACGCGAGGACCGCGAGGTCGGCAGGCACCGCCCGGAGTGCCATGGCGGCGGACGTCAGGGCGATCCCGTACGCGGCGAACCCGCGCTCCCCGAGGCGGCGCAGCAGCGGGCCCGAGGCCAGGCCGAGCGTCACCGAGCCGACGCCCTGGAGGACGTACAGCGGACCGGCGTACGCGGGGGAGTGGCCGAGCCCCTCGATGACGGCGTAGAGGGTGGCGGCACTCAGGCCCGACAGGAGCATCGTCGTGCCGCCCGCCAGGACGAGCGGGCGCAGGTGGTCGTGCCGCCACAGGAAGCGGGCGCCCTCGGCGGTGCCGGCTTTCGTGGTCCGCGGGGTGGCCTCGCGGACGCGCAGAAAGGCGTACAGGACGGTGGCCAGTACGAACGTGACCGCGTCCAGGAGGGCCACGCTCGGGCCGCCGTACGCCGCGTAGAGGCCCGCGCCGGCCAGTGGGGCGACCAGTTTCATGCCCTCGTTCGCCGTCATGCGCAGGCCGTTGAAGTCACCCAGGAGCGATTTGTCGACGGCCGTGGCGACCAGCGCCGCCTCGGCCGCGTCATGGACGACGCCCGCCGTGCCGTACACCAGCAGGACGGCGAAGAGGATCCACAGGTGGCCCGCGGAGTCGACCGCGAACAGGGTCAGCAGGAGGGCTGCGAGGATCAGGTTCGTCCAGATCAGGAGCGGTTTGCGGCGGGTGCGGTCGGCGAGCGTGCCAAGGAGCGGGCCTGCCAGGCTCGGCGCCCACATCGCGAACAGACAGAGCGCTGCGAGGCCGTCCGAGCCGGTGAGGTCCTTGACCCAGATGCCGGACGCCAGCCACAGCGCCGACGTACCGAAGCCGGAGACCACGACTCCGGCGAGGTAGAGGCCCGCGTTGCGGTCGCGCAGGACGCGGAGAACAGACCAGGTTCGAGTCTTCATGCCTGGTCATCGTGGAGCTAAGGGGTGGGGGGAGGGATCGGGCAGGTGCCTTGGAAACGGAATGGACGAGGTCCGGATGTCATGCGCCGTTCTGGCTCTGCAGCGCGTCGAAGAGAGCAAGGAAGACCAGCAGGTTGGGGAAGCCGACCGCGGGCAGCACCATCCAGGGTTTCGCGTCGCCACGCCGATGGATGTGCAAGCCGCCCTGCTTCAGGTCGATTCGCTCGACCTCGCGCCATCCGAGCCGCCGACTGCCCTTTCCGACGCCTCCCGTGTTGATGTCGACGATGCCACCGAAGTCCACGCGCTCACCCGCATCGAGCCGGGCCGCGTCCTGCTTCACCCGCGAGCGGCTGAAAGTGTCGGTCAGCTCCTCGACGAACGGGAGGACGCCGGCGTACGTGTTGTCCACGACGATCAGGCCACCGGCCTCCGGTATCACCAGCAGCCGGTACTGCATATAGCTGCCGAACTGCTTGACCACCTTGACGTCCTGCCTGGCGACCATGTCGATCTCGTCCCAGCCGTACGCCTCAGGCTCCTGATCGCCAACTTGACGCACGACGCCGTGCTCGTACCAGGCGACCCATGTCTTCAGCGGCCTGGCACGCAGCAGGAACCAGCAGGCGAGCCCCAGCGCGAGCGCCGCCGGCGCCCAGGCCGACAAGCGACAGGGGAACGATCGCCGCCCATTCACGATGCTTGGGGTTGTTCTCCACCAGACCCCCGAGAGTGCCGAGCTCAAGTTCCTGCGCAGCTACCGCCATTGCTCGCGGTTCCATGGGACACCCCACTTGCCGTCATGGCTCAACGTGGCCCAAATTATGGATCACGGGCGGTATTTCGGCCACTGGCCCGGATCGCACCGGTTGTCCGCAAGGGGGAACGGAGTCGGAAGATGATGCGAGCGGAGAACAACGGCACGGAGGCGATCTCCGCCTTGGCCGAGCTGTGGCTGGAATCGCTCTTCGACGATCCGGCAACCCATGGCGGGCGTGATGTGATCTGCTCGCCTGCCGCTCTGTGGCTGGCACTGACGGCCTTGGAGGCCTGCGCGGACGGGGCAACTCGCGACGAACTGCGGGGAGTCGTCGGTCCGGTCGGTGCGCAGGACACAGCGGTCCGCGAACTCGGTCGCAACGACGTGTTCGTGACCGGGGTGAGGGTGCTGAGCCAGGTTCCGGAACGGCCGGAACTTCACACCCGCTCGTACGGCATCACGGTCGGGCGGCCCGGCCTCGACGGCCCCGGTGGGCGCCGCCGGTGGGCGCACGGCACGGAGACCCCGCTCGGCCGGGTGCCGCAGTGTGCCGATCCCGCGCGCTGTGCCCTGCTCGTCAGCACGGCCGCGCTGGAAGCCGAGTGGGAGCAGCCCTTCGATCCGTACTTCACGCGGGAACTCCTGTTCACCGATGCGGGGGGAGTGGCTCACCCCGTGCCCGCCATGGTCGCGGAGGTGCCGGTCGAGGACGCCTGGACCCTCGTGCGGCCGGGCGGCCGGGTCACGGTGGTCGAACGGCGGGCTCGTGCGGCGGGCGGGGGAGCGGTGCCCGCCGCGGGACCCGTCAGGGTTCGTTTCGCACTGGGTGAGAACCGGCAGGTCCCGCCCGCGCAGGTGCTGGCGGCAGCGTGGTCCCCGGCCGCTCACGGGAAGGCGCTCCGTGGGAGTCGGGCCGGGGGACGCCCCGAAGCGGTGCTTCTGGAACTGCCACGTCTCCGGCTGTCCGGCGACATCGATGTGTCGCCCCATCTGACCGCACTGGGCGTGGAGCGTGTCTTCTCGGCGTCGGCCGAACTTCCCCGGATGTTCTCCGAGCCCGTCCACTGCGAACGCGTCGTCCAGAGCTGCGCCGTACGGTTCGGCGAGGAGGGCATGTCCTCCGGGACCGCAGCCTGCCCGGTCGAGGACCGGTCCTGGGCGGACCAGGCGAACCGGAACCATTTTGACGGCCCCGGACAACTGCTGCGGACGGTCTCGGTGCGCCTGGACCGGCCGTTCGCCGTCGCGGTGCTGGACGGGAGCGGTGTGATCCCCCTGCTCGGCGGTTACCAGGCCGGCCGTCCCGGGGCCCCGGACCCCGGCCCACCACTCGAACGACCTTGAAGGGGCGGACAAGGCGCACGAAGAGCGGGGCTGCCGGCTTGCGTGCGGGGGCGTGGGCGGCAGCCCCTGCCTGCACGGCATTCCATTCCCCGTACGCCCGCCCGCACCGCCCCGTACGCTCCCCGCATGCCCCTGAGCCTCACCGTCCTCGGCACAGCCTCCCCCCACCCCACGCCAGGACGCCCCTGCTCCGGCTACCTCCTGCGCGGCGGCGGCGCCGAGATCTGGGTCGACGCCGGGCCCGGAACCTTCGCGGAGTTGCAACGGCACACCGACCCCGCCCGGCTCACCGCGATCTGGATCTCCCATCTGCACGCCGATCACAGCGCCGATCTGCTTGCCGCCATCTATGGGTTCGCGTACGGCGGGCTCACCCCGCCCGCTCCCATCCCCGTCTACGCCCCGCGTTCCTGCGCCCTCCGCCTCGCCGGTTTCTTCGGGCGGGCGGACACTTCCTTCCTCAGTGGAATCCTCGACTTCAGGCCCCTGTACGACGGCCACACCGTCCGGCACTGGAACCTGCGTCTCACGACCCGCGCGGTCTCCCACGGCACCGAGGCGTACGGGCTGCGCGCCGAGTCGCAGGGCAAGGTGTTCGCGTACTCCGGTGACACCGGACCCTGCGACGCGCTCGCCGAACTCTCCCGCGGCGCCGACCTGTTCCTGTGCGAGGCCGACATCGACCGGCATGGCGATCGCGATGGCGAACAGGTGCATCTGACCCCGGAGGACGCCGGCGCGTACGCGAAGGGCGCCGCTTCGTTGCTCATCACCCACGTCGGGCCCACGCTCACCCCCGACCTCGCGACCGAGCGCGCCGCCGCAGTCTTCGGCGGGCCCACCGACACCGCGTACGAGGGCACGACCAAGATCATCTGACTGTCCCCGGTCAACTTCTTTTGTCAGAAGCGTTGACGAAACACAGGGCCGCTCCTACCTTCAACCCGTCGTACTTCGTACGTCATATATGAGACGCGATATGTGAGATATTCGAGAGGCGCGCATGACCTCTGTGCCCACGCCGATCCCGTCCCGCACGCAGTTCGTGCTGGAGGGGATCAAACACCGCATCCTCACCGGGCAGTTGACCCCGGGGCAGGCCCTGGTCGAGACCGAACTCGCCGCACTGTTCGGGGTGTCGAAGACCCCGGTGCGCGAGGCGCTCAAGACGCTGGCCGGTACCGGGCTCGTCGTGATGAACCAGTACAAGGGCGTCACGGTGCGCATGGTGGACGCGGACATGGCGCGTGAGGTCTACGACGTACGGCTGCTCCTGGAGCCGGAGGCCCTCAAGCGGTCCGTGCGGAGAGGAGCTTCGCTCGATGCCGCCCGTGACGCGCTGACCCGCGCCGATCAGGCCGCCGACACCGCCGAACGCTCCCTGGCCAACCGGGAGTTCCACCGTTCCCTCTACGTGCGGTGCGGCAATCCGCTGCTCGGCCGGATGCTCGACGAGGTGCGCGACCAGGCCGCCCTGGTCTCCGCCGTCGCCTGGGCCGCCAACCCCTCCTGGGAGCGGGAGGCCGACGAGCACCGGGAGATCCTGCGGCTCGCCCTCGACGGAGACGCCGACGGCGCGGCGCGCGCCCTGCACGCCCATATCGAGTCGTTCGTCCAACGGGCTTACCCCGCAGGGGAGTCCGAGGTCCAGCGAGAGGACGGTCAGGAATGAGCGGCGTGGCCTTCGAGACCCAACGGGCGGCCCTGGCCGACGTGGTGGCGATCCCGGTGACCCCGTTCGCCGAGGACGGCACCGTCGACCAGCCCGCCCACCGGGCCCTGCTGCGCCGGCTCCTCGACGGAGGCATCAACACCCTTACGCCGAACGGCAATACGGGCGAGTTCTACACCCTCACCCCCGAAGAACGGCTCCTCGTCACCGAGTCGACCCTCGACGAGGTCGGCGACCGCGCCGCGATTCTCGTCGGCGTCGGACACGACGTACCGACCGCCGTGGCCGCCGCCCGGCACGCCCGCGACAGCGGCGCCTCGATGGTGATGGTCCATCAGCCCATCCATCCGTATGTCTCGGAGGGTGGCTGGGTCGACTATCACCGGGCCATCGCCGAGGCCGTTCCCGACCTCGGGGTCGTTCCGTACATCCGCAACGCCTCGCTGAGCGGTCTGCGGCTCGCCGAACTCGCCGATGTCTGCCCGAATGTCATCGGTGTGAAGTACGCCGTCCCGGACGCCGCCCGCTTCGCCGCCTTCGCCCGTGACGCCGGGCTCGAACGCTTCGTCTGGGTCGCCGGGCTCGCCGAGCCCTACGCCCCCTCCTATTTCTCCGCCGGCGCCACCGGCTTCACCTCCGGGCTCGTGAACGTCGCCCCGGCCGTTTCGCTGAACATGATCGAAGCGCTTCGATCCGGCGACTACCCGGCCGCCATGAAGGTCTGGGAGCAGATCCGCCGCTTCGAGGAACTGCGCGGCGCCAACGCCTCCGCGAACAACGTGACCGTCGTCAAGGAGGCCCTCGCCTCACTGGGGCTGTGCCGGCGCGACGTCCGGCCGCCGAGCCGCGCGCTGCCCGAGGACGAACGCGCCGAGGTCGCCGCCATAGCCGCCGGATGGTCCATATGAAGCCCGCCCAGGTACGAAAAGCACCCGAAGAGCTGAGAAGTCATCAGTGGTACGGGACCGACGGGCTTCGCTCCTTCAGTCATCGGGCCCGTACCCGTCAGCTCGGTTACCTCCCCGAAGAGCACCTCGGCAAGCCCGTCATCGCGATTCTCAACACCTGGTCGGACATCAATCCCTGTCATGTGCACCTCCGTGACCGGGCGCAGGCCGTGAAGCGGGGCGTCTGGCAGGCGGGCGGATTCCCCCTGGAGTTCCCGGTCTCCACGCTCAGCGAGACCTTCCAGAAGCCGACCCCCATGCTCTACCGCAACCTCCTCGCCATGGAGACCGAGGAGCTGCTGCGCTCGTACCCGGTCGACGGCGCCGTCCTGATGGGCGGCTGCGACAAGTCCACGCCCGCCCTGCTCATGGGGGCTGCCTCCGTCGATCTGCCCGCCGTTTTCGTGCCCGCCGGGCCCATGCTGCCGGGGCACTGGCGCAACGAGGTCCTCGGCTCCGGCACCGACATGTGGAAGTACTGGGACGACAAGCGCGCCGGGCTCATCGGCGACTGCGAGATGACGGAGCTGGAGAGCGGGCTCGCCCGTTCGCCCGGGCACTGCATGACCATGGGTACGGCGTCCACGCTCACCGCCGCCGCCGAGGCACTCGGGGTGACCGTGCCGGGGGCGTCCAGCATCCCGGCCGTCGACTCCGGGCACGACCGGATGGCCGCCTCCTCCGGTCTCAGGATCGTCGAACTGGTCCATCAGGACCGGAAGTTGAGCGACATCCTCACCGCCGACGCCTTCACCGACGCGGTCACCACCGTCCTCGGCCTCGGCGGCTCCACCAACGCAGTGATCCATCTGATCGCCATGGCGGGCCGGGCCGGCGTACGGCTCACCCTGGACGACTTCGACCGCATCGCGCGGACCGTGCCGGTGCTGGCCAACGTACGGCCGGGCGGACAGACGTACCTCATGGAGGACTTCCACTTCGCCGGTGGCCTGCCCGGGTTCCTCTCCCGGATCACCGACCTACTGCATCTGGACCGGCCGACCGTCTCGTACGACAGCATGCGCGAGCAGCTCGACGGCGCCCAGGTGCACAACGACGAGGTCATCCGGCTCCGGGACAACCCGGTCGCGAAGGAGGGCGGGGTCGCTGTCCTGCGCGGCAACCTGTGCCCCGACGGTGCCGTCATCAAGCACATCGCCGCCGAGCCGCACCTGCTCAAGCACACCGGACGCGCGGTCGTCTTCGACGACTACAGGACCATGCAACGCACCATCAACGACCCGGAGTTGGGCGTCACCGCCGACACGGTTCTGGTGCTGCGCGGCTCCGGTCCCAAGGGCGGCCCGGGCATGCCCGAGTACGGGATGCTGCCCATTCCCGACCACCTGCTCAAGCAGGGTGTACGGGACATGGTGCGGATCTCCGACGCCCGGATGAGTGGGACCAGTTACGGCACGTGCGTGCTCCACGTGGCGCCCGAGTCGCATGTCGGCGGGCCCCTCGCACTCGTCCGCACCGGTGACTCCATCACCCTCGATGTCGAGGGACGGTCACTCCAACTCAACGTGGATGAGGGTGAGTTGGCGCTTCGGCGGGCGGAGTGGACGCCTCCGGCCGAGCGGTACGAGCGCGGCTACGGGGCGCTCTACAACGAGCAGATCACCCAGGCCGACACCGGCTGCGACTTCGAGTTCCTCGCCCGGCCGGGCAAGGTGCACGACCCGTACGCGGGCTGACCGCCAGCAGAGCACGACCTCGCACGACCTCGTACGGCCTTGCACCACTTGCACGCCCCTGCACCACCCGTACTCCCTGCACCACTCGCACAGCCCTGCACCAGGAGAAAGCGCTTCCCGTACGACGCACGCACGACGTACTGAACGGAGAACAGTCATGGCCCAAGCCGCAGCCGTGGCGAAACCGCCCGCGCCACCCCGGCGGCGACGTGCCTCCGCGACGCCGCGCAGGCTCCCGTATCTGCTGATCGCACCGGCCGCCCTGCTCATGCTGGGCTTCATCGCCTACCCGGTGATCAGCGTCTTCTACTACAGCCTGCAGAACTTCAACCCCACCAAGCCATGGCGCAACGGCTTCGCGGGTTTCGACAACTTCACGCACGCCTTCACCGACGACCCCCAGTTCTGGGACACGCTGATCTTCAGCGGGAAGTGGGTCGTCGTCGAGGTCGGCCTGCAGCTGATGTTCGGTCTGGCGCTCGCGCTCATCGTCAACCAGACCTTCGTGGGGCGGTCGATCGGCCGCGCGCTGGTCTTCTCGCCCTGGGCCGTCTCGGGCGTCCTCACCTCCGCGATCTGGGTGCTGCTCTACAACTCCCAGACGGGTATTACTCGTTACCTCGCCGACGCGGGCATCGGCACGTACGGCACGAGCTGGCTGTCGGACACCTCCACCGTGTTCCCGGCGGCGATCGTCGCCGACCTCTGGCGAGGCGTGCCCTTCTTCGCGATCCTCATCCTCGCCGACCTCCAGTCCGTGTCGAAGGACCTGTACGAGGCCGCCGAGGTCGACGGGGCCAGCCGGATCAAGCAGTTCTGGCACATCACGCTGCCGCACCTCAAGGACGCCATCGTCCTGTCCACGCTGCTGCGCGCGGTCTGGGAGTTCAACAACGTCGACCTGCTCTACACCCTCACGGGCGGCGGACCGGCCGGCGAGACCACGACACTCCCGCTCTACATCGCCAACACCAGCGTCGACGCCCACAACTTCGGCTACGCCTCCGCCCTCACCACGGTCGCGTTCGTGATCCTGCTCTTCTTCTCGATCGTCTACCTGCGGCTGAGCAAGTTCGGAGGGGAGAACAAGTGATCACCAAGGAAGCCACCGTGATCGTGCCCACGCCCGTGGACGACATCCCCGAGCCGCCGCGCCCGCACAGGAAGCAGCGCCGCGCCTGGGACGAGGCCCCGCGCTGGCAGATCTACCTCCCCCTCGGGATCTACCTCGTCTTCACCCTCATCCCCTTCTACTGGATCCTGCTCTTCGCGCTGCGCCCCGCCGGTTCGACGTCACTCGTCCCCTGGCCGATGACCCTCGACCACTTCGAGAAGGTGTGGACGGAGCGGTCCTTCGGCACGTACTTCGAGAACAGCATCCTCGTCGGCGTCGCCACGCTGGTGATGACGACGCTCGTCGCCCTCGCCGGCGGCTACGCCCTCGCCCGCTTCGACTTCAAGGTCAAGCGCGCCTTCATGCTGGCCCTGCTCTGCTCCCAATTCGTGCCGGGCGCCCTGCTGTTGGTGCCGCTGTTCCAGATCTTCGCCGAACTCCAGATGATCAACTCGCTGGGCAGTGTCATCATCGCCGAGACGGTCTTCCAGCTCCCGTTGTCGATGATCCTGATCAGCGGGTTCATCAAGAACGTGCCGTACTCGCTGGAGGAGGCCGCCTGGGTCGACGGCTGCAACCGGTTCACCGCGTTCCGGGTCGTCGTACTCCCGTTGCTGCGGCCCGGGTTGATCGCCGTCGGCTCCTTCGCCTTCGTGCACTCCTGGAACCACTTCCTGTTCGCCCTGATGTTCCTCAGCGACCAGGGCAAGCAGACCATCCCGGTCGGTCTCAACACCCTGATGAGCGCGGACAGCGTCGACCTGGGCGCCCTCGCGGCGGGCGGCATCATCGCCGCCGTACCCGTGGTGATCGTCTTCGCCTTCATCCAGAAGTGGCTGATCACCGGCTTCAGCGCGGGGGCGGTGAAGGGATGAGACGCCTTCTTCAAGTCACGTCAGTGGTAGGCCTGTTGGGTGCTGTGCTCAGTACGCCCGCCGGTGCCGACGCCCGTGATCTCGGCCGCGACACCCTCCCCGCGAACGACGGCTGGGCCGCCGCCGACGGTGGCACCACGGGCGGTGCGGCCGCCGACGACGCGCACGTGTTCACCGTACGCAGCCGCAGTGAACTCGTCCGCGCCCTCGACGGCGGCAGCGCCACCCCGAAGATCATCCGGGTGGTGGGTGCCATTGATGCCAACTCCGCTGACGACGGTGGGAAGTTGGGCTGCGGGGAGTACGCGGACGGGACCGGGTACAGCGTGCGGAAGTACCTCGCGGCCTACGACCCCCGCACCTGGGGTTCCGCCAGGCCGAGCGGGGTGCAGGAGGAGGCCCGGCAGGTCGCGGCGGCCCGACAGGCCGAGCGGGTCGTGCTGGCCGTCGGGTCCAACACGACGATCGTCGGGCTCGGTTCGGGCGCCGTCCTCAAGGGCGCGAGCCTCCAGGTCAAGAACGCGGACAACGTGATCGTCCGTAACCTCGAACTCCGCGACGCCTACGACTGCTTCCCCGTCTGGCAGCCCAACTCCGGTGGCCTGGGCGACTGGAAGACGGCGTACGACAACATCTGGCTCAACGGCGCCACCCATGTCTGGGTCGACCATGTCACCGCCACCGACAAGGGGCACGCCGACGCCGACGAGCCCACCTACTTCGCCCGCAACTACCTGCGCCACGACGGCCTGTTGGACATCACCAACGGCTCCGACCTGGTCACCGTCTCCTGGAGCAGGTTCGCCGACCACGACAAGGCGATGCTCATCGGCAGCGGGGACGCGGCCACCGGCGACCGCGGGAAGCTCCGCGTCACCCTGCACCACAACGAGTTCCGCTCGGTCACGCAGCGCGCCCCGCGCGTCCGCTTCGGGCAGGTGCACGTCTACAACAACCGCTATCTGATCGACCACGGCGACGACTACCGCTACTCCGTCGGAGTTTCCACCGAGTCCGCCGTGTACGCCGAGAACAACGCCTTCACCGCCCCGGGGCACGTCGAGGCCGCCGACCTGGTCAAGAGCTGGAACGGCAGTGCCCTGCACCAGACCGGCACCCTCTTCAACGGCTTCCCCGTCGATCTTCTGACCATCTACAACGCCTACAACTCGGGCAGCGAGCGCGACCTCACGGCCGACGTCGGCTGGACGCCTACCCTGCACACAAAGATCGACAGCGCCGACACGGCCGACCGAGAGGTGGCACGCGGCGCGGGCGCAGGGAGGCACACATGAACACGACACCGACGGCGGCCGCATCGACGGCCACCCGCCTGACGACGCCGGTTCCGGTGGTTCTCGCGGGAGCGCGCGGGCACGGCCACTGGCATCTCGCGAACATCCGCCGCCTCCAGGACAAGGGGCTCGTACGGCTGGCAGGCGTCTGCGAGCTGACCCCGCTGACCGACGAGGAGCTGGACGGGCTCGGCGCGCCCGAGCAGTCCGCCGACTTCGGCGCGCTCCTCGACTCCACCGGAGCCGCCATCGCGGTGATCTGCACGCCGATCCCCACCCACACCGACCTCGCGCTCATCGCCGCCGCCAAGGGCGTGCACCTGCTGCTGGAGAAGCCGCCGGCGCCGTCGTACGCCGAGTTCCGGCGGATGGCCGACGGGGTCGCGGCGGCCGGGGTCGCCTGCCAGATCGGGTTCCAGTCGCTGGGCTCGGGCGCCGTGCCCGCGATCCGGGAACTGATCGCCGAGGGCGCCATCGGCACGGTGACCGGCGTCGGCGGAGCGGGCGCGTGGGCGCGCGACGAGGCGTACTACCGGCGCGCGCCCTGGGCGGGCAAGCGCAGGCTGCACGGTGTGGACGTCATCGACGGCGCCCTCACCAACCCCCTCGCGCACGCCGTCGCTACCGGCCTCGCCCTCGGCGGCAGCACCCGCGCCGAGGACGTCACCGGCATCGAGACCGAGCTGCTGCGCGCCAACGACATCGAGTCCGACGACACCTCGTGCGTCCGCGTCAGCACCGCGAACGGCGTCCCGGTCACCGTCGCCGCCACCCTGTGCGCCGAACACCCGGACGACCCGTACGTCCTCGTGCACGGCAGCAGCGGCCGGATCACCTTCTGGTACAAGCAGGACCGCGTGCTCCTCCAGCGCTCCGGACACGGCCCGGAGGAGTACGAGTACGACCGCACCGACCTGCTGGAGAACCTCGTCGACCATCTCACCGAGGGCGCCGAGCTGCTCGTCGAGCCCGACGCGACGGGCGCCTTCATGCGGGTCGTCGAGGCGATCCGGCAGGCCCCCGACCCGGTCGAACTCCCGGCGGACGCATGGGAGTTCGCGCCCGGCGAGGACGGGAGTGTGCGCCGCCGAGTGGTCCCCGGCATCGACGGCCTCGTCGTCGCCGCCGCCGACAGCCTCTCCCTCTACTCCGAGCTGGGCGCCTCCTGGGCGCTCCCGAAAGAGGTGAGCACCTGATGACCCAGATGAACCAGATGCCCAACGAGTCGCTGGTCCTGCGGGCCGCCGGCCGCCCGGTCGGCCGCTACACCGGCCGGCCGGAGCTGCCGCCCCGCCACGCGCCCCGCCCGTATCTGCACCCCGTCACCACCCTGGCCGGCACCACTGTCACCGAACTCAGCCCAGCCGACCACACCCACCACCTCGGCGTCGGTGTCGCCATACCCGACGTCGAGGGGCACAACTTCTGGGGCGGGCGCACCTATGTACGGGACCAGGGGCCGACCGAGCTGGACAACCACGGCACCCAGCGGCACACCGCCTACCAGCTCCGCGACCCCGACGGCTTCGTCGAAGAACTGCGCTGGATGGTCGGCGGCGGTGAACTGCTGCGCGAGCGCCGTACGGTCGCCGCCACCGAACTGACCAGCACCGCCTGGGCGTTGGACTTCACCTTCTCCCTCACCAACATCACCTCCGCCCCGCTCTCCATCGGCAGCCCGGCCACGAACGGCCGCCCGGGAGCGGCCTACGGCGGCTTCTTCTGGCGGGCGCGGAAGGAGGCCACGGCCCCCGACGTCTTCACGGCCTCGACGGAGGGCGAGTCGGCGGTCCACGGCATCCGCGCCGACTGGCTGGCCCTGGCCGGCACCACCTGGACGCTCGTCTTCGCCGGCGCCACCGAACAGACGCGCCGCGACCCGTGGTTCGTCCGGGCGGAGGAGTATCCGGGGGTCGGCTCCTCGCTGGCCTTCGACGAGCGGCTGCCGATCGGTCCGGGCGAGACCGCCGTACGCCGGATCGTCACCGTCGTCGCCGACGGGCGGCTCGACCGGGGCGAGGCCGCGGCTCTCGTACGCAAGGCGGTGAGCCTGTGATCACCGGTGCCGATCTCGGCGACGGGACCTATCGCAACCCGGTCCTGAACGCCGACTGGTCCGACCCGGACGTCGTCCGCGTCGGCGACGACTTCTACCTCACCGCGTCCAGCTTCGGCCGGGCGCCCGGCCTGCCTCTCCTCCACTCCCGCGACCTCGTCAACTGGACCCTGGTCGGCCACGCCCTCGAACGCCTGCGACCGGCGGACGAGTTCAGGGTCCCGCGCCACGACTGCGGTGTCTGGGCACCTTCGTTGAGGTATCACGACGACCGCTTCTGGATCTTCTGGGGCGACCCCGACCACGGCATCTTCCAGGTCAACGCCCCGGCGATACGCGGCCCTTGGACCAGCCCGCACCTCGTCAAGGAGGGCAAGGGACTCATCGACGCCTGCCCGCTGTGGGACGAGGAGACCGGCGAGGCGTATCTCGTGCACGCCTGGGCCAAGTCCCGGTCGGGCGTGAAGAACCGGCTCACCGGCCACCGAATGCACCCCGAGGGCACGGGAGTTCTGGACGAGGGCAAGGTGATCGTCGACGGCGACCGCATCCCCGGTTGGTTCACCATCGAGGGCCCCAAGCTCTACAAGCACGACGACTGGTTCTGGATCCTGGCGCCCGCCGGGGGAGTCGAGACCGGCTGGCAGGGCGCGTTACGCTCCCGCGACTTCTTCGGACCGTACGAGGAGCGGATCGTCCTGGAGCAGGGGGACACCGACGTCAACGGACCCCACCAGGGCGGCTGGGTGCGCACGCCGACCGGCGAGGACTGGTTCCTCCATTTCCAGCAGCGCGGCCCGTACGGCCGGGTCGTGCACCTCCAGCCGATGAACTGGGGTGCTGACGGTGCTGACGGTGCGGACGGCTGGCCTGTCATGGGCGACGCCGGTGCCCCCGTCGCCGTACACCGCAAGCCCGATCTGCCCGTGCAGCCGCCCGCCGCGCCCGCCACCGACGACGACTTCCCCGGCGGACGGTACGGCCGTCAGTGGCAGTGGACGGCCAACCCGCAGGACGGCTGGGCCACCCAGCACTCGGGCGACGGGCTGCGACTGAGCTGCGTACGCCGTTCCGACGCTCACGACCTGCGGAAACTCCCGAACGTCCTCACTCAGCGGCTGCCCGGCATCCCCTGCACGGTCGAGGTGGAGCTGCGGCTCGACAGCGAGGAGCCGGGGGCCCGGGCCGGGCTCGCCGTGCTGGGGGACTCCTTCGGCTGGATCGGCCTGGAGCGGGCGGACGACGGGACGGTCCGGCTCGTCCACCGGTTCGCGGAGTCCGTCGCCGAGCGCGAGCGGGACGCCGATCGGCCGAGGGAGGCTCCGGCGGGACGGGTCCGGCTGCGGATCCGGATCGGGGCGGGGGCGCGCTGCCGGTTCTCGTACGACCTCGGCGCCGGGGACGGCTGGGAGTCGTCGGGGCCGGTCTTCGCGGCCACGCCCTGGCGCTGGGTCGGTGCTCTGCTAGGGCTCTTCGCGCTCGCGCCCGTCGGCGGGGGACACGCCGGCGCGGCCACGTTCACGCAGTTCAGAGTCAGTCCTTTGTAACTCGCCTCTTTGTAACTCGCCGTATTCGTATGCCTGTTGGGAGCCGCAATGACGCACTTCCCTAGCAAGCGCTTGCCAGGCGCCGGCAGAACCTTGGCCGCCGTCGTGGGTCTGGTTGCCGCCCTGACCCTCGGGGCGGTCAGCGAGGCGACGGCCACTCCCTCTGCCGCCGTCGCCGACACGACCACGACGACGGCCGCCCGCTGGACCGACCGGCCGCACGGCTTCGCCTCCCTCGCCGGCGGCACCTCCGGTGGTGCGGGCGGCAAGGTCGTCACGGTCACCGATCAGGCCTCGCTGGTGAGGTACGCGGCGGCCGAGGAGCCGTACGTCATCCGGGTCGCGGGCTCGATCGCCGTGGCGCCCTTCGGGGCGGACGTCGTCGTGGCCTCCGACAAGACGATCATCGGCGTCGGCGACACCGGCGAGATCGTCCACGGGGAGCTGCACCTCAACCCCGGTACCAGCAACGTGATCATCCGCAATCTGACGATCCGCGACTCGTATGTCGAGGGCGACTGGGACGGCAAGACGACCGACTTCGACGCCATCCAGATGGACACCGTCGACCACGTCTGGATCGACCACAACCGCTTCACGCACATGGGCGACGGGCTGCTCGACATCCGCAAGGACAGCCAGTACATCACCGTCTCCAACAACCAATTCGCCAACCACAACAAGGCGTTCGGGATCGGCTGGACGACCAACGTCCTCACCCAGATCACCATCGACCACAACTGGTTCACGGGCACGAAGCAGCGCAACCCGTCCGCCGACAACTGCGCCTACGCGCACCTCTACAACAACTACGTGTCGGCACAGGTCGCCGACGGCGATCCCGTCTGGACGTACGGCAACTGGTCGCGCGGCAAGACGAAGATGGTCATCGAGAACAGCTACTACGACGGTGTCCAGCATCCCTACCAGGCCGACGCCACCGCCGAGTTGGTGCAGCGCGGATCGATCCTGAAGAACGTCAGCGGACGCCAGGACGCGTGGGGCACCGCCTTCGAGCCGCGCGACTTCTACGCCTACCGGCTGGACCCGGCCGCCGCCGTACCGGCGCTGGTCAAGCGTTTCTCCGGGCCGCAGCGGCGGATCGGCGACACGGTGACGCTGCACGTCCCCGCCGACTACCCGACCGTCCAGGCCGCCGTCGACGCCGTGCCCGACGGGAACACCGGTCCCGTGACCATCGCCGTCGCGCCGGGCACGTACCGCGCGAAGGTCCTCATCCCGGCGACCAAGCCGAACATCCTGCTCCAGGGGACGGGTCGCAGCCGCTCCGACACCGTCATCGTCTACGACACGCCTGCCGCGTACGGCGGTTCGACGGGGAGCGCGACGGTCCGGATCGCCGCGAACGACGTCACCGCCCGCAACCTCACCTTCAGCAACGACTTCGACGAGGCAGCGGTCGAGCTGAACGGCGAGCAGGCGCTGGCCATGGGGGCGCCCCGATGAGACGTCCCCATGGCCAGTGGGTAGGTGCAACCAGGACACCCTGTTGGCCTGACCTCGCCAGAGACGAGACTCCGGTCATCGCTGACTCGGCTTCCTGCTTCACAGCGCCCAGCCGTCCACGTACGTGCAAGGGACGGTGTGCCGCCCAACGGTCTTACGTTCGCTCCACAGGCCACATCCACCGGCCCGGCGGAATGCTCGTCAACTTGGCTGTCGCCGACGAGTGTTGCTTAACGTATCAGACAAGCCACTCTGTGTTGCCGCACTGTGGAGAGAGTGCCGCTCACGCGGCCCCGCAAGTCCCCCGTGACACCGATCCGTTCGCCGCGGTCAAGGCCTCGCCGTGGACCGACATGAGCCGCTTCTCGTGGCGCGACGCGCGCTTCGCCGAGTACCGGACGTACGGGCCCGGTGCGCAAGTGACGGCTGACCGCCCGCAGTTGAGTGCTGGCGAGGCGGCTTCGTTCACCGTCGCCGACTATCTGCGCGGTACCGATGGTTGGGCTCCCTACACCCGCCGCTGACCCCCCACAACTTCACAGTTCCGTCTGATCCAGAAGAGATCCAGAAGAGAGAGTGCCGACCAATGAAGATCAGCATCCGCAGAAGCAGGCGCGCGGCCATCGCGGTCGCCCTGGGTTCCGTGCTCGCGCTGACCGCCACCGCCTGCGGCGACGACGGCAGCGGAGCGGGCGGGGACAAGGGCAACGAGGGCTCGGGCAAGGGCGAGATCACCTTCTGGGACAACAACGGCGGTGTGCGAACCGACGTCTGGAAGGAGATCATCGCCGACTTCGAGAGCGCCAACCCCGACATCAAGGTCAAGTACGTCGGGATACCGTCCGAGAGTATCCAGTCCAAGTACGACACCGCGATCCAGGGCGGTGGCCTGCCCGACGTCGGCGGGGTCGGCGCGGCCATGCTCGCCGGCATCGCCGCCCAGAACGCCCTGGAGCCGCTGGACGACCGGCTCGCCAGCAGTTCGCTGAACGGCAAGCTGACCCCGGGCATGATCGACAGCGTGCGCAGCGCGGGCGGCGGCGACGAGCTGTTCACCGTCCCGACCTCCGCGAACAACGGCACGCTCTGGTACCGCACCGACCTGTTCGAGGCGGCGAAGCTGGAGGCGCCCACGACCTGGTCGAAGTTCTACGCCGCCGCCGACAAGCTCACCGACGCGGACAAGAACAAGTTCGGTTACACCATTCGCGGCGGTGAGGGGTCGATTGCCCAGGCCCTCGACGCGATGTACGGGCAGTCCGGCATCACCTCGTTCTGGAAGGACGAGAAGACCACCGTCAACGACCCGAAGAACGTCGAGGCGCTGGAGAAGTACACCGCGCTGTACAAGAAGGACACGCCGTCCGCCGACGTCAACAACGACTTCAAGAAGATGGTCGCGCAGTGGGACAGCGGCGACATCGGCATGCTGAGCCACAACCTCGGTTCCTACCAGGACCACCTGAAGGCGCTGGACGGCAAGTTCCGGGGAATTCCGAACCCGACGCAGGACGACGGTACGCGGGTTCAGGTCTCCAACCCCGTTGACGGGCTCGGGCTGTTCAAGTCCAGCAAGAACAAGACGGCCTCGTGGAAGTTCATCGAGTTCGCGGTGTCGCACGCGTCGAACAGCAAGTGGAACGAGTCGGCCGGCGCCATTCCGTCCAACACGGAGGCGGCGAAGGACGCGTGGATTCAGTCGGCGGAGGCGACGAAGCTTGCCGCCGAGTCGTTGAACAGCGGCACGATCAAGATCGTGCAGTTGCCGTACTACCTGCCGGACTGGAACACGATCTCGAAGGCGGACAACGAGCCGAACTTCCAGAAGGTGTTGCTGAAGAAGATGAGTGCGAAGGAATTCCTGGACACGTTGGCTGAGCAGCTTAACGCTGCTCAGGCTGAGTGGAATGAGCAGATGGGTTAGGTCGGTGGTCGGCTGCGGGTCCGCCGTGGCTGGTCGCGCAGTTCCCCGCGCCCCTAAACGCCAAAAGCGGGGCGCGGGGTCCCTGTCCCTTCTTGAAAGGAACCGTGCGTGTCTCTTAGTCGTCGACAAGTCGCCTCCGCTGCCCTTGCCGCCGTTCCTATGGCTGCTCCTTCCTTCAGGGGTTCTCGGCCGGTGCGCACCCTCTATATCGCCGGGGACTCCACCGCCGCCCAGAAGTTCGCTGATGCCGCGCCCGAGACCGGGTGGGGAATGGCGCTTCCCTTCTTTCTTGGGAAGGGGCTGAGTGTCTCCAATCATGCGGTGAACGGGCGTAGTTCCAAGAGTTTCGTCGATGAAGGGCGGCTCGACGCCATTCTTGGTGTCATCGCGCCCGGTGATCTTCTGCTCATTCAGTTCGGGCACAACGACGAGAAGGTCGCCGATCCTGTTCGGTACACCGAGCCCTGGACGACGTACCAGGACTATCTGCGGCTGTATGTCGACGGTGCGCGGGCCCGTGGGGCGCGGCCGGTGCTGGCCACCTCCGTCGAGCGGAGAAAGTTCGACTCGGGCGGCAACGCGGTGCCGACCCACGGCGACTACCCGGCGGCGATGCGTGCGCTCGCCGAGGAGGAAGACGTGGCGCTGCTCGACATCCAGGCCCAGTCGATCGCGCTCTGGCAGGAGTTGGGGGTCGAGGAGACGAAGAAGTACTTCAACTGGACCGAGACCGAGCAGGACAACACGCACTTCAATCCGCCGGGTGCCATCGCCGTGGCCCGGCTCGTCGCCGCCGGGCTGGTACGGCGTCGGGTGCTGGCGCACCGGGACGTGCGCCGCCTCGACGACGTGATCCCGGAGTCCTGGATCACCTGGCCGCCCGCCGCCGCGTAGTCCGCTTCCCCAACCTCCCCCCTCACTTCCTCCAGAAGGAGAGCCGCACCATGAACGCTCGTATGTGTCATGATCATGCCATTGTGAAGGGTGCCGTTCTGTTCGGCTGCACCGCCCTCGTCCTCGCCGTCACCGGGCCCGTCGCCCAGGCCGCCGCACCTCAGGCCCATGACCTCGGCCGGCAGACCCTCGCCGCCGGGGACGGCTGGGGCTCCGACGCCGGTGGTACGACCGGTGGTTCGGCCGCCGACGCCGAGCACGTCTACACCGTCACCACCTGGGCCGAGTTCAAGGCCGCACTGAAGGACGGTGGCAGCGCGCCCAAGATCATCAAGGTGAAGGGCATGATCGACGCCGTGTCCGAGGGCTGCGAGGCCTTCGTCACCGGCGGGTACGACCTCCAGCAGTACCTGAAGGACTACGACCCGGCCGTCTGGGGCAACGACGAGGTGGCCAGCGGGCCGCAGGAGGACGCACGGGTCGCGTCCGCCGCCAAGCAGGACTCCGAGATCAAGGCCAACATCCCGAGCAACACCACCATCGTGGGCGTCGGCAAGAACTCCGGCATCCTCGGCGGCAGCCTCCAGATCAAGGGCGTCTCGAACGTCATCCTGCGTAATCTCACCATCGAGGCCCCGCTCGACTGCTTCCCGAAGTGGGACCCGACCGACGACAACAACACCGGCAACTGGAACTCCGAGTACGACGCCGTGGTCGTCTACGGCACCGACCACGTGTGGATCGACCACAACACCCTCAGCGACGGCCGCTACCCCGACAGCGAGCGGCCGAGCTACTTCGGCAAGGTCTTCCAGCAGCACGACGGGCTCACCGACATCGTGCGCGGCGCCAACTACGTGACCGTGTCCTGGAATTCGTTCAAGGACCACGACAAGAACATGCTGATCGGGAACAGCGACAGCACCGCGACCACCGACGCGGGCAAGCTCAAGGTCACCATGCACCACAACGAGTTCGACGGCATCCTCCAGCGCTCCCCGCGCGTCCGCTTCGGACAGGTCGACGTCTACAACAACCACTACGTGGTGGCCGAGGAACAGGCGTCCGACTACTACCTCTTCGGTGTCGGCATCTCGTCCCAGCTGTATGCCAGCGACAACGCGATCGCGCTGCCGGCCGGTGCCAAGGTCGGCAAGGTGCTGAAGAAGTGGAACGAGTCCCCGCTCACCGCCGAGAACAACTACGTCAACGGCAGGCTGACCGACCTGATCGCCGTCCACAACGCCGAGATCCCCGCCGAGACCCTCCAGTCGGGCGCGGGTTGGACGCCCACCCTCCGCACGAAGGTCGACCCGCCGCGAGCCGTGCCGTACGTCGTCAACCGCGGTGCCGGCGCGGGCAAGGTCTGCTGATCATGGCCGGCTCCCAAGTCCCGTCGAGCAGACGGTCGTTCCTCGTCGCGAGCACCGGGGCCGCCCTGGCCCTGGGGCTCGCGGCTCCCGCCCGCGCGGCCGGCCGCACCCGCTTCGGCCGCTACGGCTCCCCGTCCCGACGCCTCACCGACCGGACCCTGTACGTCGACGCGGCGGGCACCGGCGACTTCACCACCGTCCAGGCCGCCGTGACCGCCGTCAGCGGCACCGGATTCACGCTGGTCATCGCGCCCGGTGTCTACCGCGAGACCGTCGCCGTCGACATCACCCGTACGGAACTGACCTGGATCGGCGCCTCCGAGAACCCGCGCGATGTCGTCATCGTCTACGACAACGCGGCCGGTACGCCGAAGCCCGGGGGCGGCACCTACGGCACCACCGGCTCCGCCACCACCCTCGTCCAGGCGGACGGCTTCACGGCCCGCTGGATCACCTTCGCCAACGACTGGCTGCGCGCCGACCACCCGGGCGTGAGCGGTACCCAGGCCGTTGCCATCAAGGTGCAGGGTGACCGTTCGGCGTTCCACCACTGCCGGTTCATCGGCCACCAGGACACCCTGTACGCCGACTCGATGAACCGGGACGCGTACGCCCGCCAGTACTTCGCGCACTGCTACGCCGAAGGAGACGTCGACTTCGTCTTCGGCCGGGCCACCGCCGTGTACGAGCACTGCCACTTCCGCACCCTGAACCGCACCGACCTGACCGGCGCCCCCTACGGCTTCGTCTTCGCGCCCTCCACGGTCGGCACGAATCCGCGCGGCTACCTGGTGTCCGACAGCCGTGTGACGAGTGAATCCCCGGGCGCGTACTACAAGTTGGCCCGCCCCTGGGTGCCCAGCTCCGACACCACCGCCCGCCCGATGCTCACCGTCCGGAACACCCACCTGGGCCCCGGCATCGACGCGGTCGCGCCCTACACCAACATGTCGGACACCTACCCGTGGCAGAGCCAGCGCTTCGCCGAGTACCGGAACACGGGTCCGGGCGCGGTGATCTCGGTGTCGGAGAACCGGCCCCAACTCACCTCCGCCGAGGCCGAGTCGGCGACCCGCGAGACCTACCTGGGCGACTGGACGCCGTGGCAGGGGCGGTGGTGCTGAGATGCGCCGACGTACGCTGCTCACCGGATTCGCCGGAGGGCTGATCGCCAGCGGTACGGCACCCGCGTTCGCCTCCGCCGCCCACCGCGTCCTGCATGTCCGCCCGGGCGGGTCGGTCCAGGCCGCAGTGGACGAGGTGGTGGCGAGGGACGGCACCGGATGGACGATCGTCGTGCACCCGGGGACGTACCGCGAAGTCGTCAACATCCCTGCCCAGGCAGCCGAGTTGACCCTGCGTGGCGCCACCCGCGATCCGCGCGACACCGTCATCGTGTACGACAACGCCAACGGCACCCAGAAACCCGACGGTTCGGGCACCTACGGCACCGCCGGCTCCGCCACCTTCACCTCGGCGGCGCCCGGCCTGACCGTACGCGACCTGACCCTCGCCAACGACTGGCTGCGCGCCGACCACCCCGAGATCACGGGGACGCAGGCCGTCGCGGCCTATGTCACGGGCGACCGAACGCAGTTGACCCGCGTCCGGCTGCTCGCTCACCAGGACACCCTCTTCGCGGACACGACGGCACTGACCGCCTTCGACCGCCATTACTACCGCGACTGCTACATCGAGGGCGACGTCGACTTCGTCTTCGGGCGGGCGCGGGCCGTCTTCGAGCACTGCCACTTCCACACCCTCGACCGGGACGTCGCCTTCAAGCCCGAGGGCATGGTCTTCGCGCCCGCCACGGCCCGCGCCAACCCGTACGGCTTCCTGGTCGTGCGCGGTCTGGTGACCTCGGGCGCGGAGGACGGCGCGTACAAGATCGCCCGTCCCTGGGTCCCGTCGTACGAGACAACCGCCTGGCCCTCGCTGGTGGTTCGGGACACCTGGCTCGGCCCGGGCATCGACGCGGTGACCCCGTACATCAACATGCGTGACGCCTACCCCTGGCAGACCATGCGCTTCCGGGAGTACGGCAACTCCGGCCAGGGCGCGGTGATTTCGGTGCCCGAGAACAGGCCGCAACTGACCGCCGCCGAGGCAGACGAACACACACGGCGGACGTATCTCGGGGACTGGTGCCCGTAGCCGAATCCCTTCCGCAGTCCCCGACTCCCCTCCCCGTTACGACGAAAGGACCCGCACGTCATGCGTCGTATCACCCGCTCCACCAGCGTCAAGAGCTCGCTCACCGCTCTCGCCGTCGCCACCGCCGGTGTCGGTCTCGCGGTGCTCCCCACCCCCGCCCAGGCCGCGACCGTGGTCGTCGACACCTCCGCCGAGCTGAGCAGCGCCATCTCAGGAGCCACCGCCGGGACCGTCATCCAGGTGCGCGCCGGGACGTACTACCCGACGGCCACCCTCCAGTCGACGGCCAACGGCACGTCCGCCAGCCGGATCTACCTCCAGCCGTACGGCTCGGAGACCGTCAAGATCGACGGGTCGAACCTGCCCGACGGCGACTGGATCTTCAAGCTGACCGCCGACTACTGGACCGTCTCCAACATCACCTTCCAGAACTCGCCGGACAGCGCGGTCGTCTGCCAGTCCTGCGCCTCGACGGTCTGGAGCAACATCAAGACCATCAACGGCGGCGACTCCGGCTTCACCCTCACCGGCGACAGCACCACCAACAACACGGTGAGGAACATCGACTCGTACGGCCACTACGACCCCGCCAACCACGGCGAGAACGCCGACGGCATCGCCGTGAAGTACGGCTCCGGCACCGGCAACCTCATCACCGGCGCCCGCCTCTACAACAACTCGGATGACGGGCTGGACTTCTGGTCCTTCTCCTCGCCCGTCACCGTCGAGCACACCTGGGCGATGGGCAACGGCAGGAACCGCTGGTCCGACTCCGCCTTCGCGGGCGACGGCAACGGCTACAAGCTCGGCGGCGACGGCGAGGTGGTCGCCCACGTCATCAACAACTCGGCCGCATGGGACAACGCGGGCAACGGCTTCACCGAGAACAGCAACACCGGCGCCATCGTCATCAACCGCACCACCGCCTACGCCAACGCCAAGTGGGGCTACTACTTCGCCACCGGCGCGGCCAGGCTCGGCAAGAACCTCGCCGTCAGCAACAGTTCGGGCTCGGTGAGCAAGGGCTCGTCCGTCGTCTCGGCCGGCAACAACTGGGACTCGGGGATATCGACCCCGTCCTTCGTGTCCACGAACGCGTCGACCACGTACAACTCCCGTGCGTCGGACGGCACGTTGCCCGCGACCACGTTCCTGACGACGGGCAGCACCACGATCGGCTCGACGATGAACTGAGCCCACCATCGCCTCACGGCACTGCTCCGTTCCGAGGGCGCGAGGCCAAGTTTGTCTGTGGATTTGGTATCCATCAGGCAAACGGGCCTCGCGTTCCGGGGGTGACGCGCGTAGAAACCTGTCATGCATAAGCCATTCCGCTTCGCGGCGCTCGCCGTTGTCTGTACCGTCGCGGGCGCCGCCCTGTACGGCACCGGCGCGGCCACCGCCGGCCAGTCCACGGCGAACTCCACCCACGAGCCCCACAACATCGGGCTCCTGGTCCAGGAGATCGACACCTACTACGGCACCACGCTCGACAGCGCCGGTGTCTACCAGGCCTCCGCCACCAGCCCGTACGCCAAGGACCTGGCGCGTATCGAGTCCGCGGCCAAGAAGGACATCGACAAGGCGGCGCGCAAGGCGCTGCACAAGGGCGAGAAGCCCGCGGTCGTCTTCGACATCGACGACACGCTGCTGCTCTCCCTCGACTACGAGAAGAGGACCAACTACACCTACAACTCGACCACTTGGGCCGAGTACGTGGCCAAGGCCGACCGCCCGGCCGTCTTCGGCACGCCCGCGCTGGTCGCCTACGCCGAGGCCAAGGGCGTCGAGGTGTTCTACAACTCCGGCCTGAAGGAGTCGCAGCGCGCCGCGGCCGTCGCGAACCTGAAGAAGGTCGGCGCCGACATCAACCTCGACGCCGACCACATGTTCCTCAAGGACGCGGCCAACCCGCCCGCCTACCTGAGCAGTTGTGCCACAGCCGGCACCTGGACCTGCACGACCGTGCAGTACAAGTCCGGCACCCGCAGGCACATCGAGAAGGACCTCGGGTACGAGATCATCGCCAACTTCGGCGACCAGTACTCGGACCTCCAGGGCGGCTACGCCGACAAGACGTACAAGCTCCCGAACCCGACGTACTTCGTCAGCTGAGCGTCAGCTCTTTAGTTCCTCACCGGTTTGATCGACTCCAGGGTCGGTACGACCGGCAGGATCGTCCCGTCGGCCGCGAACCGCATGCGG
The DNA here is from genome assembly GCF_053593675.1 of Streptomyces sp. NPDC002156. NCBI lineage: Bacteria > Bacillati > Actinomycetota > Actinomycetes > Kitasatosporales > Streptomycetaceae > Streptomyces > Streptomyces sp. NPDC002156. The sequence goes on from NZ_JBSFDA010000101.1 coordinate 33,185, forward strand.
TCGATGGTGGTCTCCCGGTGCATGCCGTCACCGCCCGCCTTTCCGGGGCCGTTCAGGGCGAACCGGTGGTACACCATGTACCAGTCGTCGGTGCCGGGCACGTTCACCACCGAGTGGTGGCCGGTGGCCTTGATGCCGTACTCGGGTCGCTTGGACAGGATCGTCCCCCGCTTGGTCCACGGGCCGAGCGGGGACGGTCCGGTCGCGTAGGCGACGTGGTAGTCCTCGCTACGGGTGTCGTCCTCGGACCACATGAAGTAGTACGTCCCCTGCCGCTTCACCACGAAGGAACCCTCACGGAAGTTGTCCGGGGTGATGTCCTTCACCTTGGTCGCCTCGAACGACACCATGTCGTCGTTCAGCGGCACGACGTATCCGTGTCCGTTGCCCCAGTAGAGATACGCCTGACCGTCGTCGTCCGTGAACACGGCCGGGTCGATCATCTGGCCGCTCAACTGCCCTTTCGCCACCAGGGGTTTGCCGAGCGCGTCCTTGAACGGGCCCGCCGGGGAGTCGGCCACGGCCACCCCGATCGCCTGCTCGGCGCAGAAGTAGAAGTAGTACTTGCCGTTCTTCGTCGCGATTGCCGGCGCCCAGGCGTTCTTGTCCGCCCACGACACATCCGGGCCCAGGTCGAGGATCACGCCGTGGTCGGTCCAGTGGACCAGGTCCTTCGACGAGAACGCCTTGAACCGCGTGCCGCTCCAGCCCTGGAAGCCGTCGGTGGTCGGGTAGATCCAGTAACGGCCGTCCAGGTACTGGATGTCGGGGTCGGCGTAGAGACCCGGCAGGACCGGGCTGCGGGTGGGTACGGCCTCGACCGTCCAGGTGCGGCGCGTCCCGTCCGCCGCCGTCACCGTGTACTTCTGCGGCTTGCGGAAGTCACGCCGGGTACCGGACGCGGGGCTCACCTTCGCGCCCTCGCCGACCCACAACTTCGGTGCCAGGCGCGACAGTTCGGCGTCCGGTCGCATCGGCAGCACGACCTTGGCGGCGGCCTCCGTGACGACCGCGTACCCCTTCTGCCCACTGGCCGTCGCGTCCACGACGGACGTCGGGGTCTCCGGGTAGGCGGCCAGCAGCCGGTCGTACTCCGCCTGCGTCACCGGCATCACCGTGCCGTGGCGAGGGCTGGCGGGCAGCTGGTAGTTCGCGGACATCGTCCACCTGCCCGAGTCGAGGTCGGTGGTCTCGAAGGGGACGTACCCGCGACCGCCGTACTCGTCGATGAACAGGTACCACTTGTCCTCGGTGTTGGACTTGAAGACCGTCGGCCCCTCACCCCGGTCGATCGACCCGCTGCCTACGCAGTCGGAGACGAAGTCGTACGAGGTGTCCGTGAGCGAGGTCGACTTCTCGGCGGTGATGAACTTCGAGCAGGGGCTGGAGGAGGTGGGGTCCCGCTCGTCCTTCGTGTAGCGGTAGTAAGTCCCCTTGTGCTCCACGACGGTTGAGTCGATCACCGAGTAGCCGGGATCGTCCCAGACCTTCGGCTCGCTGAAGGTACGGAAGTCCTTCGTCGTCGCGTACATCATCTTGTTGTACGTCGAGCCGGTGTGGTCCGGGTCGTCGTCGGCGTACAGCTTCGACGCCCAGAAGACGACGTACTCGCCGAGCGTGTCGTCGTAATAGGCCTCTGGCGCCCAGGTGTTGCCGGCCGAGTCGGGGGAGACCTTCACCAGGCGCTGGTCGGTCCAGTGCACCAGGTCGGTGGACTCCCAGACCATGATGGACTTGCTGCCGTGGCGCTGGACGTAGTCCCAACTGCCGCTGCTGTTCTGGTACATGCGCAGATCGGTCGCGATCATGTAGAACTTGTCGCCCTCGGGGGAGCGGATCACGAACGGATCGCGCAGCCCCTTCTCACCGGTGGTGGAGGTGAGGACGGGCTTGCCGGCGTTCAACTCCCGCCAGTGCAGCGGGTCGTTGCCACGGCTGAGGGCGTACCGGATCTGCTCACCGTCGGCCGTGCCCTCGCCCGTGAAGTAGGCGAACAGGTAACCGGCGTACTTCTGCGCCGACTTGGGATCAGCCTTCTGCTTGTCCTGCTTCTGCTGCGTCACGGGTGGCGCTCCTGAGGCGGCGGGGCTGGGCGGGGCGGCGAGCAGGGAGAGGAGGAGGGCCGCCAGGGCGACGAGGGGCAGTAGGAGGGTGCGGGGGTGCAGGAAGGTGCGGGCGAGGTGGGGGCGCATGACACATCCTGTGGGAGTCTGATGGTTTCTGTTGGCTGATGATCCTCGGAGTCTCACCAGCAGGGGAGTGGCGCGTCAATCGGTGCGTACGAGGCCGGTGGTACCGAAAGTTTCGATCGCTTTCGTACGGACCACGGCAACCCTTTTCAGCCGGGCGGCAACAGGACAGCAGAGCCGGGTTGCGGCCCCACCTCATCGAGGCCGCAGCCCGGTTCCGTCCCCAGTCCTGAGGAAAGGAACGTTCCGTGCGCATCGGCACCGGTCGTCACCGCAGAACCCGCACCCTCTCCATCGCCGCCGCGGTGGCCCTCGCCTCCGGTGCGGGCGGCGCCTATCTCGGCTTCTCGACCGATGGCGCCAGCGCCGCCACCACCACGGTCACCGTCTCCAGCACCGCCCAGCTGGAGTCCGCGGTGAAGAACGCGGCGGCCGGTACGGTCATCCAGGTGCGCGCCGGCACGTACTACCCGACGGCCACCCTCAAGTCGACGGCGAACGGCACGAGTTCGGCCCGGATCACGCTCCAGGCGTACGGCAGCGAGAAGGTGAAGATCGACGGTTCCAAGCTGCCCGCCGGTTCCTGGCTGGCCGGGATCTACGGCGACTACTGGACCGTCCAGAACCTCACCTTCCAGAACTCCCCGGCCCAGGGCTTCGTCGTCACGTCGTCGGTCGGCGGGATCTTCAAGAACCTCGTCACCGCGAGCAACGGCGACTCCGGCTTCACCCTGCGCGGCGACGGCACCACCGACAACCTCGTGCAGAACCTGGACAGTTACCTCAACTACGACCCCGCGGGCCACGGCCAGAACGCCGACGGCATCGCCATCAAGTTCGGCTCCGGAACGGGGAACAGGATCACCGGGGCCCGCCTCTACAACAACGCGGATGACGGGCTCGACCTCTGGCAGTTCTCCACGCCGGTCACCATCGAGCACACCTGGGCCTTCGGCAACGGCAAGAACCGCTGGAACGACTCGGCGTTCGAGGGCAACGGCAACGGGTTCAAGCTGGGCGGGGGCGGTGCGTCGGTCGCCCATGTCGTCAACAACAACGCGGCCTGGGACAACAACCTGCACGGGTTCACGGAGAACTCCAACACGGGGGCGATCCTGCTCAACCGGAACACGGCGTACGCCAATGCGCAGAGTGGGTTCTACTTCGCGACGGGCAAGGCGCGGCTCGCGAGGAATCTGGCGGTGAGCAACAAGGCGGGGCTGTCCAAGCTGGGTTCGTCCGCTGTCTCGGCGGCCAACAACTGGGACAGTGGTGTGTCTACGCCGGCGTTCAAGTCCAAGGATGCGACTACGGCGTACGGTGCGCGTCAGTCGAACGGGTCGCTTCCGGCGACCACGTTCCTGGCGGTGGACTCCACTGTGATTGGTTCGACTATGAACTGAGCGCGAGAGACGGGTAGTCGGGTGGCTGCGGGCCGGTGGGGGCTGGTCGCGCCCACGCGGCGGAGCCGCATATAGACACAGCCCCGCGCCCCTACGGGCGCGCCCCTTGCGGGACGCGAGCGCCCCCGCC
>NZ_JBSFDA010000102.1:0-10436 GCF_053593675.1 Streptomyces sp. NPDC002156
GTTCGCCGCAGCCCGGGCCCGGCCCGCAGCGGCCTCGGCGTCGTCCGCGTGCGCGGAAGCCGCGTCCGCCGCCGCTCTGGACTCCCCCGCGTTGCTGTCGGCCTCGTGAGCCTGGGCGAACGCCTCCTTCGCGTCCGCCTTCGCACGGGTGGCGTCCGACTTCTGCTCGGCGTCCCAGGCGTCGTCCCGCAGTTCACGGGCCTCGTCACGGGACCTGACCGCGTCGTTCTTCCGCGCGGTCGCGGTCGCCTCGGCGGCTTCCGCCCGCTCCTTGGCGTCCTTCGCGTTCGCGGCCTCGGCCTGCGCGCTCTGCTTGTGCTGGTTGGCCTCGATCTGCTTGGCGGTGGCGATGTCCTTCTCCGCCTTGGCCGTCTTCTCCTCGGCCTCGGCCGCGAGCCGCTTGGCGCGGGCGTCGGCGGCAGCCGCCTTCGCGTCCGCCTCCGCCTTCAGGGTGGCGGCGAGTTTCGCCTCCGCCGTCTCCTTGTCCTTTCTCGCGTTGTCCCGGTGCAGCTTGGCCGCGTCCGCCGCGGCCTTCGCCTGCAACTCGGCCGTGTGCGCGGCCTCCTTCCGGAACTCCGCGTTGACCTGCGCGGCCTGGGCCAGGGCTCGCTGCCCGATGGTCTCGCTGTCACCCGCGGCGGCCCTGGTCGCGGCCTCGGCGGTCTCACCGGCCTTCACCGTCGCCGTCAGCGCCGCCACCGTCGCCTTGGTGACCTGCGCCTTCTGCTGACCGGCCAGCAGCCCACGGCCCCGCGGCGCACCGGCGGCGTCCGCGAGGCCGTACGCGGCCTGCTCGGCGGCGTCGGACGCGGTGGCCGCCTTCTTGGCGTTCTCCAACTGGGTCCTGATCGCGGCCAGTTGCTTCTTCGCCGCCGCCTGGGCGTCGGTGACGACCTTCTTCGCCTTGTCGAACTCGGCCTTGTCCGGGTACACGGCGCTGTCCGTGCCCTTGTGGCCGGACGGCTTGATCAGGAACTTCTGCGCGCTGGCGTCCTTGCAGTCCCAGAGCCTCGTGTCCGTGCCCTTGGTGAACGCGCTCAGGTCCAGGCACTTGCCCGTGGTCACGCTCTTCAGGGGCGAGGTGGCACGGACGTCGCCCTTCCACGACTGCCCCGCGGACTTGTAGCAGTCCGTAATCACGATCTTCGTGCCGTTCGCCGCACTGTTCCCGGCCACGTCCAGGCACTTCTGCGAGCCGACGTTGCGGAGGTGGAGGTCACCCTCGCTGCCTTCGAGCGTCCACTGCTGGGACGCGCCGGCGTCGCAGGTGAAGAGATGGACCGGAGTGCCGTTGGTCTTGGCACCGCCCTTGACCTTCAGGCAGTTGCCCGTCGCGCCCGGCACCTCGATCGTCACGGGGCTGTCGCCGATCCAGCCCAGTCCGCCCGCCGACCAGTAGTCCTGCCAGCGGGTGGAGTAGTCCGCGAGCCATGACTGGCCGAGGGTCTGCCCCAGGGCGAACGTGCCGTCCCGCAAGGCGTTCGTGGCGTTGAGGCCGGCGGTGAGGATCTGCTGCCGATGTATGGCCTGCGAGGCGATCTCCCGCTGCCACTCGGCGGACGCCTGCGCAACCTCCTTGCCGAGAACCCGGTTCGGGTCGATCGGGGCGTGCCACGCGCACGACGCGAAGCGGGCCTTCAGGTCCTCGACCGCGATGCGGAACTCCGGGGAGTCCGTGGCCGGGGCTGTGCGGGGGAAGCCGCCGGAGGCCAGGAAGACACGGGCGTCATCGGCGAACACCCGGGGCACGAACAGCACATTGGGTTCGATCTTCCCCGAGTTCTTCTTCCACAGCTTCCACGCCTGCTGCTCCTCCGGTGTCCCCCCGGTGGTGTACAGCGGGTCGCCGACCGCGAGCGCGGCGGCCTTCGTGCTGTCGTCGGCGGTGGGCGACGGGTCGTAGAACGGGGAGAACAAGTCGATCGAGCTGCTGTACGACTGCCACAGCCACGGCAGCAGCCCGGTCTGGTCGAGGATCTTGAACTTTCCGCGCGGTTCGCCAGGGTAGGAGGTCAGACCGCTGACGGTGGCGGCGAACGCGGACTCCTGGTCGCCGACCTTCTTGACCCACTGGTCAGTGCCGGCGCTGTCCGCGCCGAAGGCCTGGTGCAGCGGGGTGCCGGCGTCCGCGAGATCCCGCCGGAGCTTCTCGTGAAGCTGATCGGCCGGCAACCCTACGGCGTTCTGCGCGAGGGCGAACAGGTTCGGCCCGCCCTTCCGCAGGGCGTCGACGGCCACACACTGGTCCTCGCGCAGCTGCTCCGCCGCTTTGGTGTCGAAACCGTCGTACGAGTCGCCCGCCACGGCGACAGGCTGCGCGGCGTCCTGGCCGAGCAGGCCGGGCTGGACGGCCAGGCCCGCGAGTACGGCCAGGGCGGCGACGGACGTGACGACGGAGGTGAGCGTCGTGGAGGTTCTCGATCTGGGGCTGAACAATCCCGGTCTGAGGCGCAAAAGCAAATCCTTCGTAGCAGGCGAATGGCGAATGCAGGCAGGCAGGCAGGCAGGCAGGGGTGACCGCCCGAAGAGGCGGTGGGACACGCGCGGGTCAGCCCGCCGTCCCGGTCGGAGGACGAGGGCCGCAGACGGCAGCGGTCAGGCAGGCGTTCACAACGAGCCGGCATCGCGGCATGACAAACCAATCCCCCGTGGCGGCACAGTTCCCCCGGCCGCCGATGACGTGCACGCGTCACGACAGGGCGGTCAGGTCCCTGACATCGGCGCGGCGTTCACCATAGCCACAGGCAAACAGGGCGCGGCAAGAGCTTTCCTCGACGCCCGGACCACGGAACGGGAAACCACTTGCCCGGCTCGTCACTGCACGGCGCGCCCAAACGCCGTGCTCACAACCGGAGTTACCCACGTGAGGCATGTGAAGAAAGAGTGCAGATCCCGAAGATTTCCTGCCATTGACTGACCAGAAATCGCCTGCTCGTCGACAGCCACAGCGCCGCCGGGAAGGCCAGGCACCTACCCCGGCGCCGGAAACGCCACCTGGCTTCTCAGCCCCGTCGCCCCCACCGCCCGCACCCCGAAGAACACGTTGTCCTTCGACAACGCCAGCTCGAACGACGTCACGTCGCCCGCCTCGACCACGTGGGTCCACTCCGGGGACGTCGTCTCGCGCCAGACGATCTCGTAGCCCGCCAGGTCCGGCTCAGTCCCCCGCGTCCACACCAGCTGCGTCGCGTTCGTCAGCGTCGACGTCAGGATCTTGGCGCCGCGCGGCGTGCCCGGGGCCTGCGCCAGCGTCCACAGCGCCGCCGCGTTCACCCTCGCCACCCGCGCGATGTACGGGAAGTCGCAGAACTCCGGCAGGTCTCCGTACTGTTTGCCGGTCTCGTCGACCCGTACGTCCTGGTGCTGGTGGGCGAAGTCCTCGGTCGGTTCCGTGAAGCGGGCGGCCGGGTAGCCGCGTTCCAGGAAGGGGATGTGGTCGCCGCCCCTGCGGTAGCGGTCCCTTCGGTACACCACCCGTACGCGCATTCCCGTCGCCTCGTTCTCCCCTGCATCGCGTACGAAGCGCGCCAACTGCCTCGCCGGCGAATCGTTCTCGCCGCCCACCGAACGCCGTACCGCCGCCTCCTCCGGCGTCTCCGACGACGGCACCCCCTCCGCGAACAGCCGGATCGTGTACGGGTCCACGGTGCCGTCGTCCGCCTTCGGGCTGCCGACTATGTCGTTCGTGAACATGGCCTGGAGGTCCGTACCGGACGACTTGTACTGCTGCGCCATGTACGCCGCCCCGTACAGGCCCTGCTCCTCCCCCGCCACCGCCGCGAAGACGATCGTCGCCGCCGGGCGGCGCTTCGCCATCACCCGCGCCAGCTCCATGGCCACCGCCACGCCCGACGCGTCGTCGTCCGCGCCAGGCGCGTCCGAGACCGCGTCCATGACGTCCGTGGCGCGGGAGTCGTAGTGCCCGGAGACCACGTACACGCGCTCAGGGGCAATCGAGCCGCGCAGGGTCGCGACCACGTTCGTGATACGCGTCGGCACCGGGATCCGGCTCGCCGGTTCCTGGATGTACGACTGGAGCTCCACCGTCATCCGGCCTGCCGACTCTGCCGCGTACGAGCGGAGTTCGGCCGCTATCCAGTCCCTGGCCGCGCCGATCCCCCGTACCGGGTCGTCCTGGGAGGAGAGGGTGTGCCGGGTGCCGAAGGAGGCGAGTCTGCGGACTGTCGCCTCTATGCGTTTCGGGTCGATCTCCCTTAACAGGGCGCGGAGTTCCGGGGTCGGCCGCTGTGCGGTGGCGGGCGGGCGCGAGCCGGACGACGCGGCGGCCTGCGCGGGAGTGACGGTCGCGGCCGAGGCGACCGCCGTCGTCGCCGTTGCCGCCAGGACGGTTCTTCTGCTGAGTCGTCGCATGCGTTCCATCGTTGTGTACGCGTCAACAAGGGACAAGGGGGCACAGGAGGGGTAACGGTCGGTTGGAGTGGCGCTGTGGGCGTGACGGAAACGAAGCGCTTGCTGCAACTCGTTGTGGTGGCCACAGTTCACCGAGTAACCTTCAACTTCCTTTCTGTCAGGTGCAGTTGACAGGTTCAGTCGTCAGGCTCGGTCGACAAACGGGGGAGTTCCCCATGCGTTCATCCGACAGTGGGCACGGCAGACCCGGTGGATTCCCCGGCGACGGCGCCATCGACTTCATCCGGGCGCTCGCGCCGACCGTGGTCCCCAAGTACAGCCGTCGCAAGAGCCTGGACAGCAGCCCGCCGCTGTTCGTCCTGCGGGTGCCGGCGACGATGTACGAGACCGGTGTGCGACGCGTCGTCGACCCGCTGATCGACGCGATGCTGGCCGACAACTCCCGGCAGCTCCCGTACGCCCGCCTCATCCCCGAGGACGACCACCAGCTGCTGGTCGAGGAGGCCGGGACGGAGCTGACCAAGGGCGGGACGAACCACACCACCCCCGACCGCCACCCGTACTTCCACACCATGCGGGACCTCGTCGCGTACATCAGGGAGAAGCCCGCCAACTGGGCGACTCAGGGCTCCTGGGAGAAGGAGCTGCGGACCCATGCCTGTGAACAGCGCGCCCAGCGCGGCGGGCTGCTCGGCTTCGCGCAGATGGAACCCTCCGGCACCGACGGGACGATCGGTGGAGCGGCGAGCACCGCGGTCAGCACAGCGGCGAGCACCGCGGTCGGCGCGGCGGCGGGCAACGCGATCGGCGGAGCGGCCGGCCTTCTGACGAGGCTCACCTGGCTGTCGTTCGTCCAGCGCGGCCCCCGCCGACTGTGGTCCTCGTGGACGTCCCGCAAGGTGATGGGTGGCTGGATCGGCAACGAGCAGCCGGCCACGGCGGGCCAGAACCTCTTCAAGGTGATGAACGACGTGGGCGCGCAGCGCGGCCCCCACCTGCGGGATCCGAACCACATGAGCCACGAGGACGCGCTCCGGGAACTCGACTGGTTCGTCCTGCGCGCCCTCCTTGAGGATCTGCGCAGGCCACCCGTCGGCCGCCTACGGCCCGCCCGCCGGCGCCGGATCTGCCGGCCCGTGGTGATCGTGGAGGTCCCCCCGCCGGGTGCTCCGGGCGCCCGCGCCGCAGAGCGCTTCCTGCGCGCCCTGCACCGCTGCCAGCACGGCCCCCGGTCCACCGCCCGGCCGCCCGGCCCACTGGTCCTGGCCGTCGGCGCACCCTCCGACGACCTCCTGAAGGAGCTGGGCGCCAGAACCACGCCCGCCTCCCCCGACGCGCCCGCACGGCTCGTCGAGAGCAGCTTCACCGCCGCGGCCGGACACCTGGCCGACAAGGGCGGCCCGCCGGTCCTCGTCCGCCTCGACGAGACGGAACTCCGGAGCGAGGGGACGCCCGTCGGCTCGTTCGTGCCGGACAAGAAGTTCGCCTTCCACCGCTACTTCCCCACCACGACCGTGACCGCGGTGACGGTACTGGCCGTGGCCGCGGCCGCCGTGCTCATCCCTCGCTGGATCGGAACGCCCACCGATTGTCTCGGCGGAACGGACTCCGTGGCGGACTCCGACCCCGGTGGGAAGATCCCCGTACAGGTCGTGGCCTGGTACGACGCAGCCAAGGCCGCGATCGACGCCGAGAACCTGCGGGTCGAGGATTACGCCGAGACCGGCAGAGAAGTACGGTCCGTCGTCGTCTTCGTCTCCCAGAAGCCCAAGACCGAGGACCAGACCCGCTTCGACGGCACCATCCCCGAACTGCGCGGCATCGCGATGTGGCAGCGGACCCTGAACGAGGCCGCGGCCTCCAACTCCACCCTCGTACCGCTGAAGGTCCTGGTCCGCGAGACCGGCGAGGGGTTCCGGAACGCCGAGTCCATGGCCGAGGACCTCGTCCGTGAGGTGCGCGCCGAGCAGAGCCGCCCCGAGTCCGGCCGGATCGTCGGTGTGCTCGCGTACGCGCAGAGCCGTGAGGAGACCCAGGCCGCGCTCCAGGTACTGGGACGTGCCCGCATCCCGACCATCGGCACCACCGCGACAGCCGACGAGATGTCGGAGGGCGACGCGAGCTTCAGCTACTGGCCGTTCACGCCGGCCAATTCGCGGGAGGCCCGGATCGAGGCGGACTTCGCCGGCCGGAAGAACATCGTCGCCCTGCCCGGCAGCGAGGACGAGTGCGCCCCCGCCGAGCACGCCATCGTGGTCGAGAGTTCCGCGGACCTCTACAGCCGCAGTCTCGCCGCCCGCTTCAGGGCGGACTTCCCCGGTGACGAGACCGTGTTCAACTTCAACCAGGAGGGCGACTTCGATCCCCCGGCGCCCGACGCCGACGACAATCTGCGCAGCGCCGACATTCTCGCGCGGCGGATCTGCGACACGCTGGCGGAGCAGCCGGAGTCGGTCGTGTACTGGTCGGCGCGGGCCAAGGACTTCACGGCGTTCGTCAACTCCATGGACCTGGAAGGCACTTGTCTCGGCCAGGACATCACCGTCCTCGGCGGCAACGAGCTGACCAACGTGGCCCAGACCGGCGTCTTCCGGAACAAAACCTGGCTGCGGCTGTACTACTCCGCGCACCGGATGCCGTACGACGCCGACGGGACGAGTACCAAGACCAAACAGTTCGTGAGGGAGTACGAGTCCTTCGTGAACGACACCACCGACGGTACCGACCCCTGGAAGCAGGACGGCCACTCGGCGGTCTCGTACGACGCCTTCCACGTGCTGAGCCAGGCGGTGTCCGAGGCCTATCAGAGCGACCCCGCCATCACCCGCAACTCCGTTGTCATCGAGCTCAGGAACGGCGTCCACTTCGACGGGGCGACCGGTTCCGTCTCCTACGCCGAGGGCAGCAACGCGCCGCCCGTCGACAAGACGCTGGTCCTGCTGCGCCAACTGGCGGACGGGCCAGAGGCGGTGGTGGAGTGCGGTGCGTACGGGGAGGGCGAGTCGAGCGAGAAGCAGGACCCGCCGTGCACGTCCTGACGGCCCTCGGTCACTCGCTCACCGTCACTCGTCGCACAACCGCTCCCCCTCCGTCGCCGTGCACGGGATGTGACCGTTCTGCCGGATCGCGGCCTGGCCGTGGTTGCGTACGTAGGTGAGGAAGCTGCCCGCGAGCGATCCTGCGGGCAGGTCGGCGTAGGTGTAGGCGTTCTCCACGCCCCGGTACGGGTAGGGGCTGTCGTCGTACTCGATGGCGTCCACGTCGGCCGTGGCGCCGTCGAGGGCGACCCGGTTCACGGTCAGTTGGTGCTGTTTCGCCTGGCCGAGTTCGCTGTAGCCGATGGCGCCCTTCGTGGCGGCGACCTTCTTCAACACATCGGCTGTGGAGCCGAGTTCGCAGCGTACGGGGGCCGCGGTGTCGGACTGGAGATCGCAGCCGAGTGACGTGCTGGGTACGCCTTCCCACCTGCCGGCGAGCACCTGGTCCTGGAAGACCTGCCGGGTGCCGGAGTCGGCGTCCCGGCTGACCAGCACGACCCGCCAGTGTGGCAGCGCGGGGTCCAGGTCGTCCCAGTAGCGGACCGACCCGGAGTAGAGGCGCCGCACCTGCGCCAGGGTCAGGCCCTGCTGGAGGTCGAGCCCCTTGTTGGCGACCAGGGTGAACACCGACAGGGCGACGGGCTCGGCCCGCAGTGCGGCGCCCGCGCCCTTGTCGCGGCCGTCGGAGAACGCGACCACCGAGGCCCGTCTCGCCCTCGACTCACCCTCCATGGCGGCGAGTTCACTCACCCCGGCGGTACTGCCCCGCGCCTCGACCCTGATGTCGGAGCCCTCGCAGTCCTTCTCGTACTCCTTCGCCAGGCCCTGCGCCACGAGCGCGAAGGCGGTCGAGCCGACGACCGTCAGGGTGCCCTTCTCGCAGCCGAGCGGGGGCGGGTCGTCGTCGCGGACGATGACGATGCTCGCGAGGGTGACCACGGACGCGGTGAGGATGATGGTGATCAGCCGGGCCGCGCGGCTGAACAGGGGCGGCTTGTCGTCCGGTGTCGCACTGCGGTTGGGGTGCACCTCGCCGTCCCGGATACCGCCGACGAGCCGGATGTCGCAGCCCACGTCGCCGCCCGACAGCAGCACCAGCAGCTTGAAGTGCTCGCCCCGGTTGAGCGGGACGCGCGGAATGCGCAGGGTGCTGCCGCCGACGTCGTAGCCGAAGCCCGCGTGCGGGGTGAAGTGGCTCATGAGGTGGTCGGTGCCGGGCGGCTGGGTGACCGACACCCCGTGGATGGCGCGGTCGGCGAACTCGACGGTGAGGCCGTGCAGTTCCCGGCTCGTGTAGTCCTCGTGGCCGATGCCCTGCGAACCGTCGTTCTCGATGCGGAGCAGCACGAGCGTGGCCCGGTGCATCCCGGGCGCCTCGTCGAACAGCCCGAGCCGCACGTTCGCCCGCCCCGACTGCAGGCCGTCACCTATCGGGTTGTCCATCTGTACGCGGTACCCGACCCGTTTGCGACGCGGTACCCGACGCTCGTACCAGACCATGACCGCCGACGCGACGATGCCGAGACCGGCGGTCGCCACGGCCACGACGTTCTCTGCGCTCAACCACTCCATGTGGGTGCCCCCGCAAGCCCCGGAGTCCGGACGGTGGGGTCACTCTACGATCGGCGGCACCACAAGTCCCGTACGGGCAAAGGAAGTTCGCCTGACGTTCAGCTCGTCTTCGGCTACGTCGGCGCAGGTGGCGAGACCGGGTGGGCCGAGGTCGACACGGGGGGCCTGACGGGTGCGGTGTCCTCGTCGCCGGTCAGCAGGGCGACGACGGAGGCACCGGCCGCGAGGGTGACGACCAGCGCGGCGGCGATGAGCGCCACCGACAGGCGGGACCTGCTCGCGGGCTCGGCCCGCTGCGCGCGCCCCACCCGGTAGGAATCGGCCGTGCCGGGCGGCGACATGCTCCACGCGGCGGGCACGTCCAGCTCTTCGAGCGCCGGGTCCCCGGGCCAGACAGGGGGCCGCTGACTGCCACCGGGGGTGGCGGCGAAGGGCTGGGGATGGTGCTCGGGGTGGCCCTGGGCCGGGTGTGCGGGCGGCCCGTCGGGCGGCGCGTGCTCCGGCGGGACGTCCGGATCCTCCACGGAGGCCTCCCCCTCCACGTCGAGCAACTGCACCGCGTGCCGCCCCAGTCGGGCGACCAGGGGGCCCGGCAGCCAGGTGTCCCGCTCGTAGCCGTCCGCGACGGCGTCCGCCGACACCCCCGTACGGCGCAGGATCTCCTCCGGTGTGGGCCGCTGGGCCGGGTCCTTGCTCAGGCAGTCGCGGACGAGGTCGAGGACGCCCCGCGGAACCCCCTCCAGGTAGGGCTCCTCCCGGACCATGCGGAAACTCAGGGCGAGGGCGCTCCTGCCGGTCACGCCGAAGGGCTGGGCGCCCGTGGCGGCGTACGCGAGGACGGCGCCCAGGGAGAAGACGTCCGTGGCAGCGGTGACCGGGTCGCCGTGCAGCTGCTCGGGCGCCAGGTACCCGGGGTGGCCGAAGGGATCGCCGTCGCCGGTGACGGTCTCCAGGGCGCGGGCGACACCGAAGTCGACGACCCGGGGTCCGTCGATGGTGACCAGGACCCTGGACGGCTTGAGGTCGCGGTGGACGATCCCGGCGCCGTGGATGTCCTGGAGGGCGTGCGCGAGCCCGGCGGCGAGGATGCGCAGCGAGCGCTCGGGCAGCGGCCCGTGGCGCCCGACGACCTGGCGCAGGTCCGGCCCGGCGACGTACCCGGTGGCGACCCAGGGCACGGCGGCCTCGGTGTCGGCGTCGAGCACGGGCACCGTCCAGCGCCCCCCGACGCGTCGCGCGGCGGCGACCTCCTGCCGTAACCGCTCCCGGAACCCCTCCCGCCCGGCCGGCTCCCGCCGGACGAGCTTCACGGCGACGGCCCGCCCCCGCCCGGACCGCCCGAGATACACCGGCCCGGTCCGGCCCGCACCGCCCGCCTCACCTGCACCGCCGGCACCACCCACACGACCGCCCGCACCACCGGTCCCGCCGGTACGACCGCCCGCACCACCGGTC